>JBIKYP010000002.1:0-66670 GCA_044355195.1 Crocinitomicaceae bacterium
TGATTGGTACAAAAGGAAATTGCTAAAATTGGGTTAGCATTTAGCAGGTTTTCCAAAGCGCCATCAACCAAGCGCAGTTTTACCTTGATTTGAGCACATGGTCAGGCAACGGAATCTATGTTGTTCACCTCATCGATTCTCAAAACAATACGGTCACGGTGAGAAAGATCGTGTTGCAATAAAACATATCGGAAATTTTTGTTATATTCATGTAACAAACGACAACATGAATCAATTACAAAATTTCAATGATAAACCTGTTCGTGCCGCCTGGAGTGAGGAACAAAATAAATGGTATTTCTCCATCGTGGATGTAATTGCGGTTTTAACGGATAGTATAGATCCGCCAGCATACTGGAGAAAACTAAAGCAACGCCTAATTGCTGAAGGAAATGAAACCGTGACAAATTGTCACGGGTTGAAAATGATGGCGGTTGATGGTAAAATGAGATTAACCGATGTTGCTGATACAGAACAACTCTTTCGATTAATTCAAAGTATTCCATCGCCAAAGGCGGAGCCCTTCAAACTTTGGCTAGCTCAAGTTGGAAGTGAACGACTTGATGAAATGGAGGATCCTGAAATAAGCATTGATCGGGCTTTGGAGAATTATAGAAGATTGGGGTATTCCGAGAGTTGGATCAACCAGCGATTAAAGAGTATTGAAATTCGGAAAGAACTTACAGATGAATGGAAGAGAGTTGGAATTCAGGAAGGAGCTAAGTTTGCTACATTAACCGATATCATTACGAAGAATTGGTCGGGATTAACGACCAAAGAATATAAAGTGTTGAAAGGATTGAAAAAGGAAAATCTTCGGGATAACATGTCCAACACAGAATTAATTTTGAATATGTTGGCCGAAGCATCGACAAAAGATATTTCATCTGCAACGAATCCGAAAAGTTTGGAAGAAAGCAAAAAAGTTGCACAACAGGGCGGTAACGTAGCTAAAGTCGCAAGAAAAGAATTAGAGTCTAAAACGGGGACAAAGGTTGTGACCTCCTCAAATGCGAAAAAACGATTGAAGTAGATCTGTTGGGAGATGCAAAGCGCACTTTTACTTATGATTTTTCCCGCCCCATTTGATGTGCCACCCTGCTGCGGTGAACAAAACGTTTTATTACCTAATGCATGAACAATCTACCTAGGATTTCGAAGGATAGCACCACGAAGTAGCACCGAATGTAAATCCTTCGAAGCTGTAAGTGCTGAATGACTGCTTTTATACTTCATTCAATTTTTCCAAAATCGTTGGAAGAAATTCATTCAGTTTGGAAAACCCGAACCATTTTCTCCCTAAATCCTTCAGGGAAGCACCAATATGGTATAATTCCTTTCGGTCAAGAATTAGAAATCGGTCGTGGGCCTTTTTCAGCGTTTTAATTTCGATTCTAGGATATTGCTCGTTGTGTTTTGCCAAATCCAATTGAAGTTGAGCGGTTATTTTTTGAGTGTAAAGGATTGCCTCAACGTTCGGCGCACGTTTAATGAGATGAATGAGTACAGATTCATCGATGTAATTGTCAATAAGAATAATTTCTTTAGTTGCAGAACGAATAATTTTTGAGATCAACTCGTAAGCATCAAAAAGTTGTCCATCGAAAAATACACCTTGGGTAGGAAGTTCATTGGTTTTGAGTTGTAAAGAGATTTTACTCACCTCTTTTGAAAGATTCTCAAGATTATTTTCTATACGATCCACACGTTGGTTAATTGCATAGCCTTTGAGTAAGTATTCGCGTAAAATAGTTGTTGCCCAGATTCGGAATTGCGTGCCCTGTTTGGATTTTACACGATAACCAACAGAGATAATTACATCGAGGTTATAAAATTCGACTTTTCGGGTAACTTTCCGTTGACCTTCAACTCGAACCATCAAGGATTCCTTGACAGTTGAAAACCGCTCTAATTCACCTTCATTAAAACAGTTGTTTATATGTAAGCTAATGTTCTGCTTTGTCTGTCCAAAAAGCATTGCCATTTGTCCTTGATTCAACCATACAGTCTCATTTTCAAGGCGAACTTCTATGTGTTCAGCTGCCTCATTTGGTAGGTATAATATGATTTCATTCTTCATAGTTTACCTTAAGTTAGTGAAAATTTTCATTTGAAAAATGCGAGAGAACAATATAATTCTCCGCTTCGCAGGATATGTCATCCTGCGCTAATCTGAATATGCGATTTGCCACGTTTTGGGTTTGAGGGAATATATTTGCTGAAAATCTCATTGCTTGTTTTGACTGGGATGTAACTGCGGATTGTAATTGTACCGCAGGATGGCACATCCTGCGGAGCGGCTATGACAGAGCAGGCTGTGTAGGACGTGAATCTTAAATCTTCAAATTTCCAATGCTCCCGCTTCGCTCGAGCGCAATCACCATTGCGCACATACCCCAGATCGGAACGGCGGCTTTATCGGTATCAAGAAAATTGTTGAGGAAGCCATGTACGAAGTAGGTTGTCAGGGAAAGGATGATTGCCATCAGGAGAGTGCGCATTTCCTGGTCTTCCCTTGGCCACCGATGGTAAAGAGTTATTGTTTTGTAGAATAGCGTTGAAACGACGACCAGTATGAGCAGCATACCCGGCAAACCCATCTCAGCCAGTGGCCCGAGGTACTCACTATGCACATTTCCCAGATCTCCAAAATTGGTGGAGATGATCGTTAGGTTTTCCGGTCGCTGAAAGCGGGCATATTCAAAGGCATAGGTGCCTGGTCCAAAACCGAATAGCGGTCGTTCTTTAAACATGTCGATGGCACAATTCCACCGGTTGATGCGTTCCAGGTTGGAGGCATCGGTTGATACGTTGGTTGCAGATTGCAGACGTTCACCGAATTCTTCTGTCGTGTGCTCGTATTTATTGCGCTCAAGTTCCATCTGAAAGGCATTCCAAGAAAAGAAAAGGATCGTTCCAAAAACCAATGCTAAGGGGGCAATGAGCGTCATCTTTACCTTGAATTTGACCAGTCCCCATACTCCAATTGCTACAAGTATACTTATCCATGCTGCGCGCGTGTAGGAGAAATAGAGTGCCAAAAGACTGATAAGAATGAATCCTATTGCGACGGTCTGAATTAAGGGCGGGTGTTTTTTTGCAAAAAAGACACCGAACAACAAGGGAATCACCAAGGCAACGATTGCGCCGTAAATGGTGTGGTCCTTGAAAAATGGCCACATCACCCAATGACTTTCCCTTTCACCAAAGCGGTAACCGGCATGCATCACCAGAGTGTAGGTCATGGCGATGACCATTCCGGCGCCAAACAACCAAATGAATGCGTGAATGTTTACCTTTTTCCTGAAAACATATGGGCCAAGCAGGAATATGGGTATCACGAACCACATTCGCGACAGTACGAATTTAATCGATACGACCGGATGTGAACTGGTGATGGTGGTAATCAGCGCCCAGGTTAGGAAAGCCATAACACTCATTACAATAGGATGTTTCCATACAAATGGAGGGATAATTCCCTTTCGGAGTTGCATTACAAGTACGAGTAACGTGAGTATCAGTAGTATGGGCTCTGTGGGCACAAACAAGCCCAGACTTTGCGTCCATTCCTCAATGTTAATGGATAGTGGGGTAAAAAATGCTAATGCCAGAAAAGTCCTTTCTGTTTCGTAGATTGCAAAATAAAACGCCATCAATCCTAAGGGGAACAAACACAAGTAGGCCTGATCACGCCAGATCAACCATATCGAAATAAATAGGTAGAAAACAGCCGCAGAAAGGGTAAAGCGGTATGTTCGGAAGAAGGCCATTTACGAGATCTTTTTTAGATCGTTTAAACGGTCTTTGATCAGTAACGTAAAGAGTCCGAAGACAAAGGCGCCTATCGTTGATATTAAGATGATGATTAATCTTTTGGGCTTGTCTTTTTTATCTGCTACAACTGCTTTTTCTACCACGAATTTATGATTGAAAACAGCATTGGCATCAGATTCAGCTTGCTCGTAGGATACTTTGAATGATTCGAGTTGCGTAATTTTTTCTTTCAGCGAAAAATCCAGAGCATCAAAGGTCGATCCGTACTTGATGTTTACATCAATTATACGTTTGATTTCGGCTTTTTCGTCTCCCCGGGCGTTTACATAAGCCTGAAATAATTCTGTGCGTCCGTCGGGCGAAATTACTCCAATAGCACTTAATGTATCCATTCGATGCACCAAATCATCGCGTTCTTTTTCGAGTTGTTCCTTTTTCCGCTTATTGATTTCAAATGCAGGCCACGTCCTTTCGGCTACCATTTGATTCTTAGCGGTGTCGATGAGGTCTACGATCTTATTTGCCATATCTGCCGCCAGTTGTGGATCACGGTCAAGCACGTCAATCTGAATGGAACCATATCGTGTGCGCACAAACAGGAAATTCTCGTTGTACATTTTGACCAGCTTATAATACTTGTTATGATCCTCAGAATCGATGTAGTAATGCTTCATCAGATTGAATTCTTGTACAATTTTATTCCGGATGCGAGAGGAAGAAAGAATCTGAACCAGCTGTTCAGCTTGCTCTTCTTCCCCAAAGTCCATGGCTGCTGCTTTTGCATTGCGTTGTTCAGAAAAGGATACGGTGCTTGTTGCAGCAGGAAACACGATCGCTGTAGATCGGTAAATGGGGGTCATCAGGAGTGAAACGATCAGGGCAAGTATGGCTGCCGTACCAGAGATTATCATCAGGACCTTTCTTCTTTTCCAAATGTAAATGAGCAGGTTTTGTCTTTCTTTTTCCAGTGCTGTATTTTCTGAGATCATTGTTCTTTTTTAGTAGCGTGAAAATAAGCAAAATTCAGCGGAAGCTTTTGCTCATACGTTGCAGTAATAACTCCTCAGAGAGCAATTTATTTTTTGGCAGATGACTTTTTTAAGAATTTTCTTTGAAGGTACGGACAATGGCAGTGAGGTCGATGAGTTTAAACAGGAAGAGTCCGATCATTCCGCCGATTAGCATGACAAGCATAGAGGTAAGAGAAGGGGCCGGCACGGTATGCAAGAGTAGCATCCATACACTGAAAAGAAAATAACTGTGAATCCCGAGTTTCGTCCAAGAATAATCGAAGCGTTTTATGCAGATAATAAGTTGCACTACTGCCATTATTCCCTGAGTGATAAGGCAAGTTAAGGCTGCGCCATTCGCACCCCATTTAGGTATGAGCAGGAGGTTTAGCAAAACATTGAGTATAACCCCAAAGACTGAGAAAAAATTGAGCAGTTTCAGTTCTCCTCCGGCAGTAAGCAAGCTGCCAAAGATGAGGCTGGTCGACATTCCTATGAATCCCCACATGATTAACCGGAAAGGTCGGGCGGCCTCTTTTAATTCGCTGAGATAGACCCATCCCAGGATTCTTTCGGCATGAAAATGGCATAGGAAAGCGATCAGAATGGAGCCACCTATAAGTAACCGGGAGGACATTTTTAAAAGTGGAAGAACTTTAACTATATCTTCTTTTAATGAACGTGCAAAAAGTGGCAATAACAAGTTTGCGAAGATCATTCCGAACATGTAAAGTGCATCAAGTAAGCGAAAACCTTTGGCATAAATTCCGGCCTCATAGGCTCCCTTTGGATGTAAGCGTTCGAGAAGAACGGAATCACTTCTTGTGTAGAGCATCATCAGTAATATGAGTGTGGCAAAGGGTAAGCTTTGTCGAAGGATGGAATATGAAACTGCTCGTTTGAATCGCAGGCGGGGAACTCCAATTTCCCTAATCAACAGCATAAAAGCAATGATTAACGTAATGGCATAGGAGATAGTTTGAAGCCAAATGAACCATTCGATTTGAAAAATCCCCAATGAGGACTCCATAAAAAAGGCAATTCCACAAAGTAGGATGAGCAGTGAACGGTCAAGAACCGAAACAATAGCATCAGTCTTAAAAAGGTGCAAGCCTCCAAAGTGACTGCGAAAATATGCGATAAGTGTGGCAAGTAATTGATTTAAGATGAGGACAGAAAGAAAATATAAAGCCTCCCCACGGTATCCTGCAAAGAAACCTGTTGTCATTGTGAGGGCGGTATACAATAAAAACAACAGGAGACGAAAACCTAAGATTTGGCCAAAGTATTTGGGCATAACTAAGGGATAACGAGCGATATTTCGGGTGGTGAAATTGTTGATACCCAAATCACCAACAATGTTAAAAATAAAGGAGAGGTTTAGCAGGGAAAAATAAAGTCCGTATGTTTCTGTTCCGACCCGGTTTTGAACTCCTGCATCAATACCAAAGATAGCCAGTGGTTTAACAAGAAGGTTCAGAAGAACAATTAGAATGAGGTTGGAAATGAACTTTTTCTGCATATCCTATAGTGGCTTTGAGCCTGTTCAGTTCGAAATAAAGATGAAATTCTGATGTTGATGTTTTTCTTTCAAGAAAGGGGTTAATTTCCCGTTTTCGATTACAAATGTGCGGTAATTTAATCCTGAAAGCAGCCCCATACATTGCGTTCTATTTTCGTTATCCCATAATTCCGCATAGATTAATGGTTTATTCTTTTCAAGAATGCGTTTCCCACCTTTTAAGGCAAAATATTCGAAATTTTCTATATCAATCTTGATTCCCTGAATTGGTTCACCATTGAGGATGTTATCCAATGTGTTGAGTTGAACGGCATACTCTTCTCCAACTGTCGTTTGTGAAATGCTCTCATGTTTTACATGACTGAGTCCTTGCATGAGCGTTTTTCCATTTTTTGGAAGAACCATCTTCACCTCTCCTTGATGATCACCTAGAGCTGTTTCATAAATTCTAACCCCCGAAATGCCATATTGTCTGGTGATTTTTCGAAGCACAGAAAGGTTATCTGGAATGGGTTCAAAAGCATGAATAACAGAATTGGGGACTTTTTTAGCTAAATGCACAGTCATGATCCCGATGTTGGCACCAATGTCCAAAACAGCGCCTTTGCCATCTTCAAGTAGAGATAAGAAATGAAAAAAATCCTTTTCCTTAGCATCCGCTTTGAGGGTGCGGATTTTAAAAAGCGCAAATACATAGAGGTAGGTCTTAAAACCCAGTAAACGTTGTAAAAGATATTTGATCCGGTTCTTCACCCTTCATATTAACGTGGTAAAGGTAGAAAAAGTATAGTCGTGCCGAAAATCAGAATGAGAAACAGAATACGAGTTGTCCGTAAATGAATCTGTTACTAATGCTTAGTTCTTCGTTCTAAGCATTATCATTTCTTTATCAGCAGTTTAAACCCTTTTCCGTGCACATTCATGATGTCTATCGAGGAATCCTCCTTCAATAGTTTTCGCAGTTTGGCAATATACACATCCATGCTTCGTCCATTGAAATAGTTATCGTCACCCCAAATAGCCCGAAGTGTGGCTTGGCGATCTAGAATTTCATTCTCATTTTTAACAAGCAGATGTAAAAGTTGATTTTCTTTGGTCGTAAGTTTCTTTTCTTCATCTTTTAAATAAAGGATGCGTAATTCAGGATTGAATCGAATCGTGCCGAGTTGATACTCTTCCTCTATTTTGGACTTGGTGTTTTCAGTTCTTCTCAATATGGCATGGATGCGAGCTAATAGTTCTTCCATTGAAAAAGGCTTTGTTAGATAATCGTCGGCACCTATTTCGAAGCCATGAAGTTTGTCTTCCTTCATCGATTTTGCCGTTAAAAAGAGAATGGGTGTTTTTTTATCTGTTTCTCTGATTTCTCTGGCTAGTGTGAACCCATCCATTTCCGGCATCATTACGTCAAGAATACAGAAATCAAAGTCTTTCTTATTGAACAGTTCAAAGGCAGCTTTACCATTTCTGGCCAAGAGGGTTTCAAACCCTTTGTTTTTTAAAAAAGTATGTAATAACGTACCGAGGTTTTCATCGTCCTCCGCTAAAAGGATTCGAGTCGTTGTTTCCATCTCTATTCTTTTATGACTAGGGTGAATTCGCTTCCTTCACCAAATTTACTTTTCACATTTACAGTCCATCCTTCCATTTCGGAAATGGCTTTTACATAGCTTAATCCAAGGCCGAACCCTTTCACATTGTGAAGGTTTCCCGTTGGAATACGGTACAGTTTATCAAAGATTTTGTCGATGTATTCTTTATTTATTCCAATTCCATGATCTTTAACGCTTAGATAGATCTTCTTATTTTCTCTTCGCAGCGAAATTTCAATAATAGGTGCTTTATCGCTATATTTTATGGCATTATCCACGAGGTTGGAAATGACATTTGTCAAGTGAAGTTTGTCCGAAAGTATTTCAACTGTTTCTGCAGGAAGGTCCAATGTGAGTTTGCCTCCGAGGGATTGAATTCTGAAACTTGCAGTTTTTGCAATTTCCAGTAGCACCTCATTAAGAGTAATCGGTTCTTTTTGTAAATTGAGTTCACCACGGTCGATCACGGCACTCTGAAGAATGCGTTCTACCAAAGTTGAGAGACGCTTGTTTTCTTCTTGAATCATTCGAACGTAAGGTGCCGTCTCAGGGTTGTCTGATGCGACCATGTCATGATCTCCCAATGCTTCACAGGCAAGTGATATCGTCGATATGGGTGTTTTAAATTCATGCGTCATATTAGAAATGAAATCATTCTTTATTTCAGAAATCTTTTCTTGCGCCTTAATTGTTTTAAACATAAAAATGAGCGCTGCCACAATTAGTATGATCAATGTTAGACTGACACTAAAAGAACCCCACATTTCCTTTAACAGAAACATCCTTTGTTGTGGGAAGTAAATGTGCAAATAGAAATCTTCGTCTAAGATATTACTTGGAAACAAAGTTGTTTTTCCGGTTAATAGGGTATCGAGGGAACTATCATAGGTAGAGGGGGGGTGAGTAAACTGAACCGGAATACCCAGGTCATTAGCGACCATGAAACGGTAGGTTTTGGGCAGGTCGTCATTGGCTAGTTCTGTTCGGACAACGGAATCAAGGAAGGTGATGTCTATGCGCTTTTCAGGTTCAATATAGATGTTATTGCGAAATGTTTCGATCATTAACTCATTGATAAATCGCGCTTTTTTAAAGATTTGTTGCATTACTCTTTGATCCAGTTGTATCGATAATCTAATGGAATCATTGTGTGGAATCTTTTTTTTTTGTTTATCAAATAGGTCGCGTAATTGCCGAACATCACGCGCAAGTACTTTCTGTTCGGTGGAAAGTCCGGTTATAGAGTCACAGGAGCTGCCTTTAATGATGAGGTAGTGGTGACTTTCTCCTAATTCATAAAGAATGGTGTCTTTAACAGAAATAGATTCTTTAGCAGAAACTAAATCCTTAAATTCTTCTTTTAAAATGTTCTTGTACTGTCCACTGAAATCGCGATTAACAATGTGTAAATAGCGACGTATGTCCTCTGCTTTTTCATGTCGAATGGCAATTCGTTCAAGGGACGTAGCTAAATTGGTTTCAAGCTGCGTGGATTTTCGATCATACAACTGAAGTGTCTGAAAGGCCTGAATAATCAGTAGCGCCAATAAGGCAATAATGACAAGGATTAATATAAAATTGACTCTGATTTTTTTCAAGGACTATTTTTTTCTAAAATTAGTGAGTGTCCATGCGGTAAGCAGACAGCTTAACGTTTTTTAACTCAATGTGTAAAACAGGGTATAGTTACCTACGGCGAAACAACTTTACATTCGAAACACGCTTTTTGTCTTTTGAACGTTGTACATTCGTAAGAATGACCTTATTCCGGATCATGTGTTTATGGAGCTTGTTGCTTGTTCCGCTTGTTGGAATAGCGCAAGAGTCTTCGCTACGGAAGCGAAGACTGGCCGTTTCGTCAGACACAATCCGACTGGACACCCTTTCGATTTATCCTCATAGTTTTGTGGTATTCTGCGGTGGAAAAAAACTCACATCGGACAACTATTATCTGGATCATGCTTCATGTCGGTTTTATTTGATGGCTAAATGTGAGGATTCCTTGATATTCGAATACCGCATATTGCCGGTGGATCTCTCTAAAACCTATCGTCGACGCAATACATCCGTTATATTCAGAAATGACGGCATAGATGACAGAGAGAATTTTCGTCTGGAAAATACATATACGGTAGACGACGTGTTTGGAGGGAGTGGATTAACAAAGTCGGGAAGTATATCACGCGGTGTTTCTTTCGGAAACAATCAGGATCTGGGGATCAACTCTTCACTCAATTTGGAGCTTTCCGGAGCCATTGCTCCTAATCTGAAAATTCTAGCCTCTGTTTCAGACGATAACCTGCCCATTCAGCCCGACGGAAATACGAGCAAGTTGCAGGAATTCGACCAGGTCTTCATTCAGATTTATAATGACCGTATCAAATTAGTGGCTGGCGATTTTTGGATTAGTCGCCCTAAGGGTTATTTTCTCAATTACAATAAGCGAGCACAGGGATTAAATATCAATTACCGATGGGGAAGGGATACGCTTCACTTATGGAAAACGGAGGCAAGTGGCGCCCTTTCGAAAGGGAAGTTTAACCGACAAATCATTCAAGGTGTTGAAGGAAATCAGGGCCCGTATCGCCTAAGGGGTAATGAAAATGAGCCATTCATCATTGTGCTTGGAGGAACGGAGCGCGTTTATATAGATGGAAAACTACTTGAACGTGGCCAGGAGTTTGATTACACCATTAATTATAATTCTGCAGAATTGGTTTTTACAGCGCGTAATATGATTACCAAGGATTCAAGAATTGTTGTTGAATTTCAATACTCAGATCAGAACTATGCACGTTCTCTTTTTCAGACTTCAACGTCTTATTCTTCTAAAAAACTTGACTTCTGGTTCAACGCCTATTCGGAACAAGATGCAAAAAACCAAACGTTACAACAGGACCTCTCGCTATCTCAAAAACAACTACTTGCTTCGATTGGTGATTCGCTTAATCTGGCGACTTCAAACAGCATTGATTCTGTGGGTTGGTTTGAAAATCAAGTGCTCTACAGAATGATCGACACACTGGGTTATGATTCTGTACTGGTGTCTTCTGTCGATCCTACGTTAGCTGTCTACAGGGCTATCTTTACGTATGTTGGCCCCGGGAAAGGCAATTATATTCTTGGCAATATAAATGCACTTGGTAAGGTGTATCAATGGGCAGCTCCATTGTCAGGTGTGGCTCAAGGTGATTACATCCCGTCCCGTTTGATTATCACACCCAAACAAAAGCAACTGTTTAGTTCCGGTGCGCAATACCGAATTCGAAAAAACCTTTACTTGGAAAGTGAAATGGCATTTTCCGGAAATGATGTCAATACTTTTTCACGAATCGATAGCGAAGATGATAGAGGATTGGCTAACCGAACCAAAATTTTGGGAACACTGCCTTTGGGTCGAGATTCTGTTCCTCAGTGGTACGTTGATACCAAAGCAGAATTGGAATACCTCGATAGTTATTTCACGCCCATCGAACAGTACCGAACGGTAGAGTTTGATCGTGACTGGAATACGCGAAACAAGGGGTACAAGGGAGAACAATTATCTTCCTCCTTGGGGATGAACTTCCGAAATCGGACATCCGGAAATATAAAAATAGAAGGACAGATTTACCAAATAGGATCTGATTACAATGGGACAAGAGCGGAAAGTACAGGTAAGTGGAACAGAAATGGCTTAAACGCAAAATGGGAGGGGAGTTACCTTTCGAGTAAAACGACTGCACGAAATGAGTTCCTGCGTCACCGAGCGGATATTTCTAAGAATTTTAAGTGGTTCAAGGTGGGTTACGTGGATGACCATGAGTGGAACACCTTTTCTGGTGGTACTGTTTCCCTCGACCCGATAAGCTATCAGTTTTTTGATTATCAATTTTACCTAGCCAATGGCGATTCCGTTAAACATATGTTCAAGGTGTTCTATCGGGAGCGTTACGATCAGAGATCAGACAGCACCCTTCTCAAACCGGTAGCGAAAGCGCGCACTGCCGGAGGAGAGTTCCAAATTTCCGAAATGAAAAATCAATCATTGAATATAGTTACAGCATACAGAGAATTGAAAATAGTGAATACTGCGTTGTTGAGTCAAACACCGGAGAATACAATGATTGGAAGAATTGATCATGAGGTACGTCTTTGGAAGAATGCGCTAACATGGACGAATTTCTATGAAGTTGGTTCAGGATTGGAGCAAAAAAGGGAATTTCTTTACATCAAGGTCAATGATGGACAAGGAGTGTACACCTGGATCGATTACAATAAGGACGGTGTAAAAGATTTGAATGAATTTGAAATCGCTCAATACGTGGATCAGGCAAGTTACATTCGTGTTTTCACACCGAGTAGTGAGTATACAAAGACCTATTCGAACGAAGTTAACGAATCTGTTTTCTGGAGACCAGAACGTATCTGGGCGAACAAATCTGGACTTAGGGGTATCTTGAGTCGCTTCTCAGATCAAGCACGTATTCGGATAAATCGCAAAACCAATTTATTTTCGGGAGCCAACGCTTTCAATCCCTTCGCCTTGCAAATTCGCGATACTAATCTTATTTCGAGTTCATATAATTTGAAGAACACATTCTTTTTTAATCGCACATCCAGTATTTTCAGCGCGGAATATACATTTCAGGAACTACGCAATAAGTCATTGCTGGCCACGGGTTTTGATTCTAAGGCTAACTTGTATCATGAAATTTCATTTCGTTGGAATATTCATAAAGTTTTTTCGATTGAAACAAAAGGTCAGAAGGGGACGAAAGATTCGGAAGCGGGTTACACCGTTGGACGAAATTATGCGCTCGGATACTTTTTTGTTCAACCAAGTTTAATTTTTCAGCCGGGAACGTCATTCAGAATTTCTATCGATGCCCGTTATTCGGAAAAGCAAAACGCTCAATATTATGGAGGAGAGTATGGTATAGTTCGCGAGGTAGGTTCAAATTTCAAATACAATCAGGCGGAAAAGGGAAGTTTACAGGGTGCTGTAAAGATGGTAAGTATTACATATACCGGCAACGAAAGTTCTGCTCTAGGTTTCGAGGTCCTGGAAGCTTTAAAACCCGGAATCAACTATACATGGAATCTTGGATATCAGCGCTCGGTTTCCAAAAGCCTGCAATTATCCATTCAATATAACGGCCGACAATCACAGAATAGCCGAACAATTCATAGTGGGGGAATGGAACTTAGGGCTTTCTTTTAAGACGTATTACGTTCTCTTGCTCATGCATGTGATATACCATGCCATCAGAAAGTCCGATCTTAGGCACAAAAATTCGCTTGCTTTTAAGTTCCTCAAGAATGTAAATGTAGATATTCAATGCAGGAACGATAACATCGGCCCGGTCAGGCTTGAGTTGGAAGGTGTCGAGGCGCTGTTCCAGACTCAATTCCTCTAATTCTTCTTTGAGTGTTTTTAGCTCTTTAAGTGAAAGAGGATCCATATGTCCTGCCCCAAGTAACTTGTGAACTTTATTGATGTTTCCCCCTGTGCCATAAATATGGTGAGGTGATTTAAGATCAACATGTGCTGCTATCCAGTCATGAATCTCTGTCCATTGATTACTTTTGACTTTATTCTTCAGCAGTCTGAGTGTACCTAGTTCGAATGAACATGAAGCAGTACGTGCACCCCCCTCAAATACGCTTATTTCTGTGCTTCCCCCACCCACATCGATCACGATGAAAGGCATTGTTTTATCAATATCCAAGAGAAAGAAAGTGCCAAAGATTAACTGGGCTTCTTCTTCTCCGGAGATAACTTCTACATCTACTCCTGTATTCTGTTTGATAAGCTCAATCACTTTCTGAGCATTTGATGCCTCACGCATCGCTGAAGTCGCAACAGCGCGCAGTTGTTTTACCTCAAAGATTTCAGAAATGAGTTTGAATGCCCGTATCGTTTTTATGAAGTCGTCTGTTTTTTTCTTGGAAAGTTTTCCGGCCGTAAATACTTCTTCTCCAAGTCGGAGAGGTACTCGCGTGTATGAAATTTTTTTAACGAAGGAGTGACCATTGAGCGTTTCCACCTCTCCGACGAGTAAGCGAGCCGCATTAGTACCTATATCTATAGCGCCGTACTTCACAATACGAAATTATTTTTTTCGGAAGAAGATTTTGATAGGGACACCGCAGAAATCGAAATTTTCACGCAATCTGTTTTCAAGAAATCGTTTGTAGGAATCTGGAATATATTGCGGTAAATTGCAGAAAATAGCAAAAGCCGGCGCATGTGTAGGTAGTTGCTGAACATATTTGATTCGAATGTATTTTCCTTTCATTGCCGGCGGTGGTGTCGCCTGAATGATCTCCAACATCACTTCATTTAATTTCGATGTGGGTATCTTTTTCGTTCGGTTCTCATGCACCATCATTGTGGCTTCCAGTGCCTTGTGGATGCGTTGCTTGGTGATAGTTGAGGTAAATAGGATAGGGACATCATTAAATGGTGCCAGCTGCATTCGGATGTTTTCTTCGTATTTGAGCATTGTGTTGTGATCTTTTTCAACAAGATCCCACTTATTTACAAGAACAACAACCCCTTTCGAATTCTTTTCGATGATGTAGTAGATACTCAGATCCTGCTTCTGTAACCCCTCTTCTGCGTCAATCATGAAGATACAGACGTCTGAGTTTTCAATGGTCCGCACAGATCGCAATACAGAATAATATTCAATATCTTCAGTTACTTTTGCTTTTTTTCGAATACCTGCGGTATCTATGAGGAGGAAGTCAAAACCGAAGGCCTTATAGCGGGAATTGATAGCATCCCTGGTCGTTCCGGAAATGGTGGTCACGATATTTCTTTCTTCACCCATAAGGGCGTTTACCAATGACGATTTGCCTACATTCGGTCGCCCAACGATTGCAATACGAGGAAGTTCATCTTTCTCATTCGCGGAATCATCTTCTTTATCGAAGTGCTTTACAATTTCATCGAGAAGCTCGCCTGTTCCGCTTCCGTTGGTGGCAGAGAGATCGAATACATCTCCCAATCCAAATTGATAGAACTCAGAGGAAAGACCTACTCTGTCTGTATTATCCACTTTGTTTGCGGCGATGAGAATGGGTTTTTTCGATTTTCGCAGAATGGCGGCAACGGTTTCATCCAGATCAATGATTCCCGTGGTTACATCCACCATAAAGATGATCACCGTGGCTTCTTGAATAGCAATTTCTACTTGTTTTCGGATTTCTGTTTCGAAAATGTCATCTGATCCTTTGATGTAACCGCCGGTGTCGATTACGGAGAACTGCACGCCATTCCACTCTCCTTTGCCGTATAGTCGATCTCGAGTAACGCCACTCACTTCCTTGACAATGGCATTTCGCGACTCTGTCAGGCGATTAAAAAGGGTCGATTTTCCAACGTTGGGACGACCTACTATGGCTACTATATTACTCATATTTCAGAACAAGGAGCAAGGAGCAAGGAGCAAGGAACTCGACTTTCGTCTTTGTTCTTTGTTCTTTGTTCTCTGCTCGGATCAATATCCGTATTTCTTTAACTTATTTTCCGTCGATCGCCAGTCCTTATCAACCTTTACAAAGGTTTCCATAAAAACTTTCTGATCAATAAACTTTTCAATCTCTTTCCTTGCCTCTCGACCTATCTTTTTGAGCATTTCCCCTCCTTTACCAATGATTATCCCTTTTTGTGAATCACGTTCAACAATAATAAGTGCCCGGATTCGAGTAATGCCAGGTTCTTCTTTGTATTCTTCAATCTCCACTTGACAGCTGTAAGGCACTTCTTTTTCGCAAAAAAGGAAAATCTTTTCTCGAATAATTTCTGAAACAAAAAAGCGCATGGGACGATCTGACAACTCTTCTTTATCAAAGTATGCAGGACTTTCAGGAACTAACTCAAGGATTCTGTTCCAGACCGCTTCTACATTAAAATCATGTAAGGCAGAAATCGGATAAACTTCAGCATTTGGTAGCTGTTCCTGCCAATATGCCATGCGTTCCTTTACCTTTACCTGATCACTAAGATCAATCTTATTAACGAGGCACAACACCGGAACACGGATCTTTTTGATTTTGTCGAGCGTCTCCTCATGGTTCATATTGTTTTCGCGTGTATCTGTGATGAAGATCAAAGCATCGGCGTCTTTCAGGGAAGAATTAACATATTCCATCATCGTTTCATGCAACTTGTAAGCGGCATTTACAACACCCGGCGTATCAGAAAATACAATCTGATAATCTTCATCATTGACAATTCCAAGAATGCGATGGCGAGTGGTTTGAGCTTTAGAAGTAACAATGGACAACTTCTCTCCCACAAGACGATTCATGAGGGTGGATTTACCTACATTCGGACTTCCAACAATATTTACAAAACCGGAACGGTGCGCCATGTGCCTTAAAACAGGCTGCAAAGAAACGAATTTTATGGAGGGCGTGCAAATCAGTTAGAGGGTCCGGTACCACTGAACCATTGGCAGGGGAATAGGTAAGAGTTCTCCATCGAAAGAGATACCTGTAAAACCAAACTGGAAAGCTTTTCCTTCAGACTGATGCCAGCGAACTCCCGGGATAAATAACCCTAGACCGGGCTTACGGTCTTCAGTTTGGGTGGTCACTAGTTCATATTGCGTGTTACCTGTGCTCGGATCATAAACGTATTGCCATTCAGAAGTACTGGTTGTCGTGGTTTTTCCCCTAAGCATAATAAAAGAATCGAAAACAAGACTAATGCGTGAACTAACTTTAATCATGCCGGCAATGGAAGCCAAAGCTCTTCCATCCCTGTCTCCTTCACCCCATACCAAACCGTAACCACCTGATGCTGATATGTTTGCTCTTCGAGTACCATAAGATAAACTAGCAAAAGGAAGAGCTCCTCCCGCATTCGAATCAGAATTGAACAAAGAGATCCATGAATTGGTTCCAAGCATCGTCCCTACTGCACACTGAAAATTATTTTTCAGAGGAATACTGTATTTGGCTGTACCGATAACGGGAATAGCAAGCCAGGAAGTCAAAACTCCCAAGCCAAAGCGATCGGTAACGGCGAACTGAAAATCAGGACCAAAAAGATTCCATTGAATATAATGTTCTCCTTTTTTTAGTGCAAGACCATTCGTAGTGATAAAATAGCGCGTTGCAAATCGATCTTCTCCAATAAATTCGCCTTTTTCAGATAATTCATCCTTTCGGATGAGTTTAATCTCACGGATAATATATTGTGGAACTACAATGACCCTTCCATCATTTGTTCGTACGGTAAGTTCACGTTCATCTTCCTTCATGATCCTGCCCATGAGTTCACCACCGTCTGTTTTTACTATGCGGTAATTTGTTGTGTCAGGATGAAGGGGCTCCTGAGCTTTAGTAAGGCTACTCGCGCTCATAAAAAGAAAGAAAATTAGTAACTGGCGCATTTTTATAGAATTTAAGATTTAAAGAAAGATACAGAATTAAATTTTATATGTTGAATATCTATCATTTGATACATTTTTTAAATAAAATCCTGAGTTTCATTGTAAAAATAGCCAATGAGCTAATAATGTATTTAAATAGCCTTCAATAATAATGCTTATAAGAGACTATATGTCTGTCATTACAATTATTACCTAATCAGATTGACATGACCGACAATGATTTTACGCTCGTCATTCCTGGTCAGCAGGAATTCATTTTCCATGCATATACACCCTCCTGAGTTGCGGCAACCTCTCCACCTGCCCCATAGGATCCGTTCCATCCGATAGAAGCATCGTTCGTTTAAAAAACGATCTCTCCCCAACGATTAAAGATTTTCATGTTAAAATCCAATGGGTCAAATCCTGAGGTAAAAATTCGTTTGTAAGTTTGATTATAGATGTCGTCATTGGGACTAAATGCATTGTGGACGAAGAAAATAAGTGCCTCCTGAAAAAAGATTGAAGTGTAAGCTGTATCACAACATCCCAGTTCTGAATCCACAGCAAAGCGAACGATCCAAAAGATTTCCTCTCCCGCTGAAGGATAAATGTGTGAAGGGTCTTCAAGGTTAGTCGTGTCGGAATTATCTCCAAAGCTCCAGTTATAGTCAATGGCATTTTTGGATTCGTTAATAAAGTTGTTTTTATTATCTAATTCCGTAACTATTAAAAAAGAGGCACTGAAAATTGCTACCGGCGCTTTTTCAACACAAATCATGTCAGTAATGGTGTCAGAAGTCGAACATGTGGCTCTCGAAGCGACAGAAAGTGACACGTCAAAACAGCCTTCTTTAGTGAACGTGTGGGGAATTCCTGAACAGCCTGTTACAGTTGTTCCATCCCCGAAATTCCAAGTTCAAAGATTTGATCCCACCGAAGTATTGGTAAATGTAACAGTTAAAGGTATGCATCTTTTGGTAGTATCTGAAATAGTGATGGGGTTAGAAAGTGAATTATACGACGTTATAGGCGCCATTCAGACGATGTTTTGTGTGAAAGTGGCTTCCGGGAAGAGATTTACTAAAGGAGTAGTACTATTGAGTATAGTTCAACCTTGTAACATTAACATGTCCCTTTAAACAAGGATCATTGGTAATGACTTTAGTGGGGTCGGGATCAGGAGTAACACCAATGGTTGGCGGATAGGAATAAATCAGCCACATTATTTTTGGATTGTATCCGGGACTATTTGTTTGGTTTTTTATTTCAGCTGTTGGCGTCCAGTTAACATCGGAAATGAAGGTCGCTACAACTTCTTAGGCGAGCGCAATATTGTTCTGGTTTTGCAAAACATCTGTGGTAAAGGTAAAGGTTCATAATTCTGCTGCGCACTGAGAAAATAAATTATGTCTCATTCCCATGAATGTAACAATAGGGCAAAAAGCTAGATAGTTAGATTGTTTTGTTATTTGTTTCAGTATACGTTTACACACAAAGAGAAAATCTATTACAATTCTGAATATTCAAGGTGTAGACGAAATTAATAAAAAAAGTTGCCGGAGAAAGAGTGATAATTAGCTATTAATGGAACAACGAATAGTATTCAAAATTCATCATTCTTTCAGTTTTCCTTGAAACTTTTGTTTGAATCTGTTGTATCGAGGTATAGAGACCCGTTCGATATAAGCATTGTGCGGATTATTCTTTTCATAATCCTGATGATAAATTTCCGCAACCCAGAATTTTTCTAAAGGCTTAATTTCAGTGGTAATTTTTGGGAAAATCCTTTTGTTAAGCAGGGAATCAATAAAGTTTTCTGCATTAAGTTTCTCTTCTTCGTTCGAATAAAATATTGCAGAGCGGTATTGTGTTCCAAAATCCGGGCCCTGACTATTTAACGTGGATGGGTCGTGTGAATTGAAAAAGGCCGATAGAAGCGTGTCGTAAAGAACAATTTTAGAGTTGTATATGATCATTATGGTCTCGGCATGACCTGTTTTGCCTGTACATACGTCTTCGTAGGTGGGGTTTTTGGTCATACCGCCGGCATAACCGGAAATGACCTCATCCACGCCTTGTATCGATTCAAAAATAGCCTCAACACACCAAAAACAGCCCGCAGCAAAGTAAGCCGTATCTCTGCCTTTTCCTTCCTTTTCAGAATAAATCTTGACGCTTATGCTTTTCTGACCCCCTTGAGCGCAGGCTCCAATTGATGAAAGGGTGAAAACGAATAAAAGTATTTTTATAAAATGGGACCACTCCATAAAGAGGTTTGTGTAGCTTCTAAAGATCATCATATACAGGAATATCACCCCTCAAAATTCTGAGTCGTTTTCGTGCTTCAATGGCGTGTAAACTTCCTTTGAAGTCAAACAGAATGGTTTTGTAATAAGTTATCGCTTTTTCTGTGTTATGGAGATGGTTTTCATAGATGTCTCCTAAATGAAATAGTGCATCATCTGCGAGGATATCCTCTCTATGGTATTTTAAAAGTTCTTCAAGAAATGGCACCGCTCCTGACCAATCACCTTGTTGCTCAGCAATTTGGGATTTTTTGAATAAGATTTCATCTGAAAGACTGTGATATGGAAATGCGTTATTGATGGAGTCAAAAAGTTGCATCGCTTCAGGATAACGGCGTTGTTCGGATAACAGGTCGGCTTTGGCATACCATGTCATAACCGTGTAATTACTGTCCAAACCAAAGTTATCGGTAATTAATAAGGACAATTGAAGCGCATCGTTCGCAATAAGTTTGGATGTGGATTCTTTTAAAACGCTAAGTTGTGACTGGGCAAAATCAAATTCGCCGTCGTAATAAAAGATGCGTGCGTTCTTAAATTTTGCTTCATGGCCAATGGGTTCAAATTTAAAATCGGCTTCTAATTGCATATACAATAGAGACGCCTCCCAAACATCTCCATCAAGTACATAAACGTCAGCTAGTTTCATTTTTATCTCTGCTCGTTGCATATCAGTCAACCCGGACATGGAAAGTGTTTGGGTTAAAAGCGTAATGGACTCTTTCGACTGATTGCCATAAAATGCCTGTATATGACATAATTCGAGAATTATGGGTAGGGAAGTTTTTTGTCTTCCAACTCTAGTTAAGGCACTTTGGTATTCACTAATGGTTGCATTTAGCTCTTCCTTCGAATAGTTTCTATTATTCGTAATTTCTAGAAATCGTGTGTTAAGTAAGGCATTTTCTGACGGATAGAAATATACTTTATCCTCACCGAGGTCTCTTACATAGCTGAAAGCCATTCGCGCTGTTTCATATGCCTGATTCTCAACACACATTTTTCCGAGCTCGAATACTATTCTACCTTGTTCACCAAGTTTTCGATCAAGTGCCTGGGTTTGTAATAAGGCTGCCGGAAAATTCTTTTTTTGAATGAATAACCAAATCAGCATTTCTGAATACACGGTTTCACCGGGGTTCTTTTGAATACGTTCCAGCAAAGTAGATTTTAATAATGTATACTCTTTACTGTCTTCTAGGCTGAAGTCGATTTGTCGCGATAGAACGGCTTGGATGGCCGAGGCAGATTCACTTTTTCGGTTTAGCAGATCCATATATTCAGTAATCATTTTTTCTTGCTGACCCATAACGCCATATAACTCGGCAAATTGAAAGTTTAGGGGATAGCTCTCTTTTAGTAATTTGCGACCTTTTTCGAGTGTTTCCAGTGCCAGATCATTCTTGTTTTTTGCTCTGAAAAGGTTGAACAGATTAATAATTTTCCCCGGATCTTCGGAGAGGTCTTCGATGAGATCGTCATAGAGCTTTTGGGCTTTTTCAGCCTCCAGATTCTCCTCGTAAAATACAGCAAGCATAAGGATATACTCCTGTTCGGAACGGTTGTTTGACAGCTGTTTTTTGATTAGTCTTTCTGCCTCTTTGAGTTCTTTCTCTTGAATCAAACACTCGTAAAGACGGGTGAAATAAAATTTACTGGGCTCTCTGGAATAGAGTTTTTCATAATAAGTTCGGGCTTTTGAAAATTCTCCATTGGTAAAGTAATATTGGGCTAATTGCTGATCTGTTTCTACTTGAGAAGAAACAGATATTGAGAGGAGTAGCCCCAGACTAACCAATAGGATGGATCTCATCTCTTGATTTTTAATTCTTTTTCTGTTTCTAGTTTCGTAGCAAATACACTCAAGTCTTCGTACACATCCTCAAAATCGTGAAGAATCTTATCCTTGTGTGTCTTATAATCTTCGAGCAATTCACATAATTGGTCTATCTTTTGTGTTTCAAAGGCAATGTATTCGTTGTATTTGTCCCTTTTTCCCAGGCCGTTTGAAATATCGCTTCTCAATTCCTGTAGCGTACTCTTTTCGGAAGCAATTCCTCCTTTGATATCCAGATAGGCCGATCCCAGGGTTTGATGAGTGAGCCTTCCGCTTTTTTCCTCACCTTCTTCTTCCTCTTCCTCTTCGGCACTTTCGGACATGAAGAATTTTTTCAGATTTCGGAATTTATTCATTTTTTGACTTAAGGAAATATTTATCGTATCTGCCGTATAATTGTTTCTAATTCTTAATTCTATTGACATTATAGAATTCTGGATATTTGCAAGTGTATCTACTTGATGTTCCTGAAGTACTGCTTGTAAACTGTCAGCCTGAATAAGCATTTTATCCACCTTTTTTAATTGCTCTTCACGGTGAAGGTCTGCGCAAGCTGATAGTAAACCGAGTACAAAAAGTGTAATAAGTACTGTTCTCAATTGTTTGTATGTTAATTATCAATAATTCAAGGGCTTCAAATATCTCAAAGACTGATATGTTATTCCTTGATCCCCATAAAAGTACATTCTAAAGGGGTTGAAACGTATTTCTTTATGGAATATTCACCAATATTAACAGAAAAACAACTGCCTTAACCTGCATTACGAGATCCTGTCGAAGCCTGTGAATTTTCGAAGTGCTTCCGGTATAATAATTCCCTCAGGCGTCTGATGATTTTCCAGAAGTGCCGCAACTATTCGCGGTAAGGCCAGTGCAGACCCGTTTAATGTATGACAAAGTTGTGTTTTTTTGTCCCGATTTTTAAAGCGCAGTTTCAAACGGTTCGATTGGAAGGTGTCAAAACGGGAGCATGAGCTGACCTCTAACCATTTTTGCTGGGCCGCTGAGTAAACTTCAAAATCATATGTCAGAGCAGATGCAAAGCCTGTATCACCGCCACAGAGACGCAAAATTCGGAACTGCAATCCAAGTTTGGTAAGTAACCCTTTGACGTGTTCAATCATTTCCTCCAAAGCTTTTGCAGTGTTGTCAGGATGCTCAATTCGCACGATCTCTACTTTGTCGAATTGGTGTAAGCGATTGAGACCACGCACATCTTTTCCATAAGACCCTGCTTCCCTGCGGAAACAAGGTGTGTATCCGGTCAGTTTGATTGAAAACGTATCATCAGGAAGGATGATATCCCTAAAAATATTTGTTAGAGGAACTTCCGCTGTCGGAATAAGGTAGAAATCGTCTTCCCTCACATAATACATTTGACCTTCTTTATCGGGCAGTTGTCCTGTACCATATCCGGAGGCTTCATTGACAACTAGTGGCGGTATATATTCTTCGTATCCTGCTTTTTCGGCTTCCTCTAAAAAGAAAGAGATAAGTGCACGCTGAAGTTTTGCGCCTTTTCCTTTGTAGAAGGGGAATCCGGCACCCGTAACCTTGACACCCAATTCAAAATCAATGAGGTCATATTTTTTAGCTAAATCCCAGTGAGCGAGGGGTTCGGTAGAGAAAAGAGTTTTTTCGCCTGCTTCATAAACTACTTCATTATCTTTTTCATCTTTTCCTGCTTTTACCAATTCGTTAGGAACATTTGGCAAGATATACAATAATTGCGTGATTTCATTATCTAAACCAACGACCACTTCTTTGAGTTCGTTTTCCTTGGCTTTTAATTCAAGAGTCTTTGCTTTAATCGTGTTCGCTTCCGCTTGATTTCCATGCTTGAAAAGATCTCCAATTTGTTTGGCAAGTTGATTTTGCTGAGCCGCGATTGCTTCCAGTTCAGTTTTTGTGGTTCGCCATTTTTGGTCTTTCTCAAGGATTTGATTTAGGGTAGCAGATACATCGAGATTACGTTTTTTAAGTCCCTCGATAATCATGCCTTTGTCCGTTCTAATGCGCGTGATCTCTAGCATATAGGCTTTAATTTTCGATACGAAAATAGGAATTAATACAACAAGGGATGAATCTGAGCAGTCTCTTTTAAATGAATTTTTAATTGACTAGTCTCAAAAATACCACAATGTAAAAAGATTACGAAGTTCTTGGCACATCTTTGTCAAAAAAAGGAGATGAAGATATACGAGTTTATCCAAAAATTTCCAGATTAAAACAGTTGCGGACTCTGTTTTAAGGCTTTTAGAGAACGATTGATACTCACATTTCATTCAAATCCGAAAAAACCACCACTTAAATAGGTAAATGTTGCAATCAGCAATACCAAAAGAAATCTGCTTGGAGTTTATCAATGATTTCAAAAGAGTATCTACAGAACTATCTGAATGAATTTTGCTATCGATTAAGTCGAAGATGCCTCGGCGAGAACCTGTTTAACCGCATGATTGTTGCCATTGTTGCAAATTATTGGTATGTTTGAGGCTCGTCAGTTAATTTAAGAGCAAAAAAAAAGGACGAAAATAATATTCGTCCTTCACAAACTTATGCGACTCAACTATGCCTCATTCGATTCCAAAGGAACGATCGAAACAAAGGAACGATTATCTTTTTTCTTTCGGAATTCAACTAAACCGTCAGTCAATGCATAAAGGGTATGGTCTTTGCCAATCCCAACGTTTTCACCCGGGTGATGCTGTGTTCCTCTTTGACGAACGAGGATATTTCCGGCAATAGCAGCTTGACCACCAAAGATCTTTACGCCTAAACGTTTGCTATGAGATTCACGACCGTTTTTCGAACTACCGACTCCTTTTTTGTGTGCCATGGTATTTACGTTTTAGTTCAGCGAACTGAACAGATTATTTTACTTTAATATCCTTAATTGTGATCGCCGTAAAACTTTGACGATGACCATTTTTCTTTACGTATCCCTTTCTTCTTTTCTTCCTGAAGACAATGACTTTATCACCCTTAACGTGATCATTTACCTCTGCAGTCACTTTAGCTCCTGCTATAGCCGGGGCGCCAATGTTCACTTTCCCATCGTTGTCAACTAAAAGAACACGGTCAAACTCTACTTTTGACCCGGTCTCAGCTGCCAATCGATGTACAAAGATCTTTTGGTCTTTTTGCACTTTAAATTGCTGCCCTGCTATCTCTACAATTGCGTACATAATAGCTTTTTTAAATTATTTTTCTTAAATCGGGACGGTAAAGATAGTTAAAAAAGTTTATCACACAACATTGTTTAAATAAGATTTTCAGGGTAGACCATACAACTTGGATTTACCCGCGTTTTTTAGACTTATTGGCTCTCGATGATAACGTCACCGTTTTTCAATTCGGAATTAGCTGTCTACAAGTAAGGAGTCAAAATCGGTTTCTTGATCTTTTCATCCACAGAATTTAGTTGTTTAGTCCTTACATATCCGATGTTTATAGAGTTGTTTTGAATTGTTGAAAACCCCTTGATTTTTCCACAAAAATATTAGATTACCACTTTTTACCACATTTGTTAAATAGTTGAATAACAATTAGATAAATTCTTTTTTATAGATCAAAACGTAACAATTTATTCGGTTTAACGTTAGAATTTATTAACAAACTAAATATTGGTGGTAAAAAGTGGGGTAAATCCACTAATTTTACCCATTATTAAACGTCATGTCAGGCTTAGTCGGAGAATTTGAAGTAAAACTGGATGGAAAGGGGCGTTTCCTTTTTCCATCGGGACTTCGTAAACAGTTGTCTCCGGTCTCTCAGCGCGATTTTATGTTGAACAAAGGATTTGAAGAATGCCTTTCCTTGTACCCGCTCAATGAGTGGGAAAAAATCAGTGAAAAGCTTTCGAAGATGAATTTGTTCAAGCCGAAGAACCGTATGTTCTACCGTCTTTTTCATCAGGGAGCCAAACTGGTTTCTTTGGATAATGCCGGTCGTATATTGATTCCTTCGGCTCACATGTCACGTGTTGGTCTTGTTCAGGATGCGATGCTCATTGCATACAATGACAGGATCGAAATCTGGGATAAGGTAAGGTACTTCGAAATGATCGAGGGCAACATGGCGGATTTCGCTGATTTGGCGGATGAAGTAATGGGTGATCTTGGTGATGGAGAATAGCACGATTTATCATATCCCGGTCATGCTTTCGGAATGTCTGGAAGGATTGAAAATCAACCCCGAAGGCACGTATATTGATGTAACTTTTGGTGGGGGAGGACATTCTCGCGCAATTTATGACCGTCTTTCCGAAAAGGGATTGCTTATTGCTTTTGATCAAGATCCCGATGCGGCTAAAAACGCCTGGTCAGCATCCAATTTTAAGTTTGTTTCTGCAAATTTCTCCTTTCTTTTTAATCACCTTAAATTATTGGGAATTAATAAGGTAGATGGTATTCTTGCCGATCTTGGCGTTTCTTCTCATCAGTTTGATTCGAAAGAACGTGGCTTTTCCATTCGTGCGAATGCTCAGTTGGATATGCGCATGAATCAATCAAGTGAACTAAGCGCTTTTCAGGTGGTCAATGAATATACTGAAGATCAGATTTCTCGCTTACTTCATGTGTATGGCGAAGTTAAGAATTCCCGCAAAATTGCGGCGGAAATCGTACGCGCACGAGAGGGTAGAAAACTGAAAACAACAGGTGATCTGATGGATGTGATTGCACCATATGCGCCAAAATTCAAGGAACATAAATTCTGTGCGCAGATCTTTCAGGCTATCCGAATTGAAGTAAATCAGGAAATGCCGGTTTTGGAGCATTTTCTGGAACAAACAGTGGATGCTCTAAAACCTGGTGGCCGATTGGTGGTGATGTCCTATCATTCCCTGGAAGACAGGCTGGTGAAGAATTTTATGAAGAGAGGTAGTCTGACAGGCAAGATAACGAAAGATTTTTTTGGAAACGTTTTGAAGCCCTTCTCTGAAGTTAACAGGCATCCTTTGGTGCCTGCTGACGAAGAAATCGAATTGAATCAGCGTGCACGAAGTGCCAAATTGAGAATAGCAGAACGAGATGAGTGATAACGAATTTTTGGACAAGGATTCCCTGGATGAGTTGACGCATAAAGAACGTCAAAAGGAAGAGAAGGAACGCGCTCGTGTAAGGCCGAAGAGTGCGAGACCGAATGCTTTTGCTCAAATTCTTAATGGAGATTTTCTGACACGCCAATTCGTAATAAACAACTTGAATTTTATCTTCTTTATTATGTTGCTTCTGTTACTGATTGTTGGCAAAGGCTATTACGGAAAGCAACTTTCAAAGGACATAGATGCTTCCCAAAAAACATTGGATGAAATGACGGCGGATTATGTCGAGAGTAAGGCTCGGATGGAGGAGAATACGCGCCGGTATAAACTTGTTCAGCGACTCGGACCAAAAGGATTGGTGGAGTCTGAGGATTCGATAAAAGTGATCAAACTGAAACGCAAAGAAAATTAATGGTTGCCGAGAAGAAAGATATCATTTGGAGGGCCTATATGGTTTATTTCGGTTTCATTACCCTCATGCTCATCGTTCTCTTTAAGACACTTTCGATTCAGTTTGGCGAAACTAGGCAGTTCTTCGCTTCGGGGGACAACACCACAACCATTCGTACCGTTGACCGGATTCCAAGAAGAGGGGAAATTTTAGATGTTAATTACAATCCTCTGGTGACCTCAGTCTCTTCCTTCGATATTCACATGGATCCGATGGTTGTGGATCAAAAGATTTTTGATTCAGATGTTTCGGATCTGGCCGCCGGTTTAGCGAATATGTACCCGGATCGCAGTGCTTTTGAATATGAACGAATGATCCGTGGAGCACGTGAGCGTAAAAGTCGTTATCTGCTCATACGCAAAAGGGTGAGTAATGAGGCGCGACGTGCCTTGAGTAATCTTCCTATTTTCAAATTGGGTAGGCTAAAAGGTGGCTTTATTGATACAGATGAAATCATTGAACGAAAGCGACCAAATGGTGAATTATTGAGAAGAACACTTGGGTCCTGTAAATTCAACGAAATTCGAGGCTTGCTTGAAGGAGTAAAAGGCATTGAACAGGCGTTTGATGAATATTTGCGTGGAGAATCCGGAGGAGAGATTGAACAAAAAATTCCTACAGGATGGAAAAAAACGGGTCAGATTGTAAGAGAAGCCGTTGAGGGCGCAGATGTAATTACTTCTATTGACAAGGATATTCAGGAGGTGGCATCTTCAGAACTGGAGCGACAAATAAAGGATCAGAATGCGAAGCACGGATGTGTAGTGGTGATGGATGTTAAGACCGGATTCGTAAAAGCAATTTCGAATCTTGCTAGGAGAAAAGATGGCACCTACGGGGAACAGGATTTCAATTTTGCTATCGGACGCAAAGAAGTGCCCGGCTCTACATTCAAACTTGCCTCGTTAATGGCTGCTTTGGAAGATGAAAAGATCCAAATTCTAGATACAGTAGATGCTTTCGGAGAGTATCGTTTTCATGGGAGATCTCTTATGGATGCGCACGAGGGAGGGTTCGGTAGAATTACAATTAAAGCAGCTTTTGAGAAATCTTCAAATGTGATAGCGAAAGTTATCGATCGGGCCTACAGAGATGAACCTGAGGCATTTATTGAACGTCTGGAATCGTTTGGCTTGACGGAACCGCTGGCTATTGATTTGGAAGGGGAACCTAACCCGACAGTTTACAGGCCCGGATCAGCAAATTGGTATGGTACATCATTGCCTTGGATGGCTATAGGGTATGAATTTCAGCAAACACCACTTCAAACGCTCGCTTTTTATAATGCTGTGGCTAATGGTGGAGATTTGATTCGCCCTCAATTTGTGCAGGAGATCCGCCGAGGGGTAGAGGTGGTGAAACGATTTGAACCCGTGGTTTTGCGAAAGAGGATATGCTCTGAAAATACACTGGCTGTTTTAAGGTCTTGTTTGGAAGGTGTTATGACGGATGGTACAGGTAAGAATATTACGTCTTCTCAGTTTAAAATTGCCGGCAAAACCGGAACTGCGGTGATTCTCAATTCTGATGGTAATTACGGAGAGAAGGGTAAGAGGTCGTATCAGGCATCTTTTGTAGGATACTTTCCTGCAGATAAACCAATCTATTCCTGTATAGTGGTGATTTCCGAACCGAAAAAGGAATATTATGGTGCAGTAGTTTCAGGTACAGTTTTTACTGCGATCGCTAATAAGGTTTATGCATCGGCCCTGAGGTATCATCAGGCGGTGAACAAAGGAAAAAAAATCGAAATAAATGTTCCCAAAAGTTTGAGCGGAAACAAGTTTGATTTGATTCGGGCATTCAAATACCTGAGTGTCGATTACAAACTCCTTGCGCATTCAGAGTGGTTAAGAACTGACCGTGAAGGCTCTAAAGTGAGATTGACACAGCGGATGGTTAGCAAGTATGTGGTTCCTAATCTTGTTGGTTTAAGTGCCAAGGACGCAGTTTATCTGATTGAATCTAGAGGAATGAGCGCACATGTCAGTGGCTATGGTAAGGTGGTAAGGCAGTCAATTCCTCCCGGTCGACCATTGTTTATGGGTGGTGTAATAGAATTAACACTTGATCTGTGAAACAGTTGAAAGAAATATTAACCGGAGTCCATATACGTTCTGTTAGCGGTGATCAAAATCGTTCTCTGAATGCTTTGATGTTTGATTCCCGTAAAGCAGGTGCGGCTGATGTGTTTTTTGCAATAAGAGGAACACATGTGGATGGTCATGACTTCATTCCTCAAGTTATTGAGAATGGGTGCGATATTATCGTAGCTGAGGAACTGGATCAAATCCCGCCAGGAGTCACATTCGTTCAGGTTGTGGATTCGTCTGAGGCACTCGCTCAAATGGCATCCAATTTTTATGGGAATCCTTCCGCAAAAATGAAATTAGTCGGCATCACGGGGACGAATGGAAAAACCACCACAACAACCTTATTACACAAACTTTACACAAAGTTGGGATATCATTGCGGTTTAGTTTCTACGGTGATTAATCGCATTGGAGAGCGCGAAATTCCTTCCACTCACACTACACCCGATCCAGTGAAGCTTAATGCACTTTTGTCTGAGATGGTAGTTGAGGGGTGCTCGCATTGTTTTATGGAAGTAAGTTCGCATGCCATACATCAGAAGCGCATCGGGGGACTGACTTTCACCGGAGCAGTTTTTACCAACATCACTCATGATCACCTTGATTATCACAAAACATTTGCAGAATACATACGTGTCAAAAAAAGTTTTTTTGACGGACTAAAATCCGATGCGTTTGCTCTGACGAATGCGGAAGATAAAAATGGCTTTGTGATGTTTCAGAATTGTGAAGCTAAAAAATTTACTTATGCGCTCAAAGCCCCTGCTGATTTTAAAGCTAAAGTTCTTGAAAATCAGTTTTCAGGTCTGGTCTTGTGGATGAATGGTGTGGAAGTATGGACCCAATTGATCGGGTATTTTAATGCGTACAACTTGCTTGCTGTTTTTGCAGTTAGTCAGCTTTTAGGAGATGATGCCACAGAGGTAATGACAGTTTTGAGTCAGCTTGGATCGGTTGATGGTCGCTTTGAATACCTCAAAAGTGAGGGCGGAATCACTGCCATCGTAGATTATGCCCATACACCTGATGCCTTGGAGAATGTATTGAAAACGATTGTAAGTATTAGGACAAAGAATGAAATGGTTATCACGGTGGTTGGTTGCGGTGGCGATCGCGATCGCGCGAAACGTCCACTGATGGCTGAAATTGCTTGTGAGATGAGTGATAAAGTAATTCTAACTTCTGATAATCCTCGAAGTGAGGACCCTTCGGATATTTTGAAAGAAATGGAAGGTGGGGTACCGGGTCAACATTTCAAAAAAGTATTGAGTATAGTTGATCGGGGACAAGCAATAAAAACGGCTGTATCCATGGCTGAAAAGGGTGATATTATACTGATTGCCGGAAAAGGGCATGAGAAATACCAGGATATCAAGGGTGTGAAATATCCTTTTGATGACCTGCAACTGACTCGTGAATTGTTCTATAAACTTGAGAAATAATGTTATACTATCTTTTTGATTACTTGGATAAAATGAACTTTCCCGGTGCGGGGCTATTTCAGTTCATTTCCTTTAGGGCAGCAATGGCGCTCATCTCTTCGCTCGTTGTTTCTATCTTTTTTGGCAAGAAAATCATCAACCTGCTTCGTAAACAGCAGATTGGCGAAACCGTCCGTGATCTTGGTCTGGCAGGTCAGATTGAAAAGTCAGGTACGCCAACGATGGGTGGAATTATTATTCTTAGCGCAATTCTAGTGCCTACGTTGCTGTTCGCTAAATTGCATAATATCTATGTGATTACCATGTTGTTAGCTACCATATGGTTGGGGGCAATAGGTTTTTTGGATGATTACATTAAGGTCTTTCGAAAAAATAAAGAGGGTCTTGCAGGAAAATCAAAAATTGTAGGACAAGTGGGTGTTGGACTTATCGTTGGATGCATCCTCTATTTTTCAAATGATGTAACAGTTCACAAGCGTGTACCTGTCGATTACAAATTACAAACGGATGAGGAATTCGTAACGCGTGAACACTTGAATGATGGAGAAATTGAACATAAATGGATTAAAACGGACGACATGACCACGACTATCCCTTTCATCAAGGGAAATGAATTTAACTATAACTGGCTCATTGGCGATTCCAACAAATCTTATGGATGGATGCTCTTTATTCCGATCGTGATTTTTATTGTGATAGCGGTCTCTAATGGCGCAAACATGACGGATGGTTTGGATGGTTTAGCAACGGGTTCGTCGGCAATTATTGGGATTGCACTGGCTATTTTGGCTTATGTCAGCTCAAACGCTCGTTTTGCAGATTACCTGAATGTAATGTATATCCCATTGGCTGAAGAGCTAGTCATTTTTATTGCTGCTTTTGTAGGTGCTTGTATCGGTTTTATGTGGTATAACTCCTTTCCTGCTCAAGTGTTTATGGGGGATACGGGAAGTTTAGCTTTGGGTGGAATCATTGCTGTATTTGCGATTTCTATTCGCAAAGAATTGCTGATCCCCGTGCTTTGTGGCATTTTTCTGATTGAAAACCTTTCGGTGATTTTGCAGGTGGGATACTTCAAATTTTCAAAACGAAGAAGCGGTGAGGGAAAGCGTATATTCTTGATGGCACCGCTTCATCATCATTATCAGAAAAAGGGCCTACATGAAGCCAAAATTGTAGCTCGCTTTTGGATTGTAGGAGTGTTATTGGCGGTTATAACCATTGTTACTCTGAAAACTAGATAGATTGAAGCCGGTCGGATCACATATCGTTATACTAGGTGCCGGTGAAAGTGGACTGGGTGCGGCTATTCTGGCAATGAAGGAAGGATGGGATGTATTTGTTTCTGATTCTGGAATGATTAAGGATCAATTTAGAGCAGAGCTTCAACAAGAACTGATCCCTTTCGAAGAAGGAGGCCACACACCGAATCGGATACTAATGGCTGATTTAGTTATTAAATCGCCGGGCATTCCCACGAACGCACCGGTGGTTAGGGCTGCATTTGAAAAAGGTATTCGTGTAGTCTCAGAGATCGAGTTTGCAGGCTATTATAACAAGGCGAAAACGATTTGTATTACGGGAAGCAATGGAAAGACGACTACAACTATGCTGACTTACCATATCCTCAAAAAAGCGGGGATTAAAGTGGGTTTGGCAGGAAATGTCGGAAAGAGTTTTGCGCGTCAGGTTGCTAATTCGAATGTGGACTGGTTTGTACTGGAATTGAGTTCTTTTCAGTTGGATGATATGTACGATTTTAAGGCTGATATTGCCATTCTAACCAACATCACGCCGGATCACCTAGATCGCTACGATAATAAGATGCAGAATTATGTGAATTCCAAATTCCGTATTCTGCAAAATCAGACGAGTGAGGACTGGTTCATTTATAATTATGATGATCCCGTGATTACGAAGGCCTTGTCTAAACAAGTCATAAATGCCAGAATGGCTCCTTTTTCATTGAGAAAAATTCTTGATATAGGAGGATATGCAGATGAAAAACAATTAACAATAAACATAAACGATCAATTTACTATGTCAATTCATGAATTAGCACTCAAGGGTAAGCACAATACCCAAAACTCGCTGGCGTCTGGGATAGCGTCACGTATTCTGGAAATCAGAAAAGAAATTGTGAGAGAAAGTCTGGAAGACTTTGTAAATGTTGAACACCGCCTTGAATTTGTCGCTAAGGTTCACGGAATCGAGTTTATTAACGATTCGAAAGCCACCAACGTGAATTCTACCTGGTTTGCACTAGAAAGTATGGATAAACCTACCGTTTGGATCGTTGGAGGCGTAGATAAGGGAAATGATTATGAAGAATTAATGGACCTCGTTCGGGATAAAGTAAAGGCCGTCATCTGCCTTGGTGTGGACAATAAAAAATTGCTGGAGGCATTTTCAGGAGTGATTCCAACAATCGTAGAAGCACGATCTGCTATGGAGGCTGTGGCATACGGTTACCGTCTTGCCAAAAAGAATGAAACAGTTTTGCTATCTCCTGCATGCGCAAGTTTCGATCTGTTTGAAAACTATGAGGATCGTGGAAATCAGTTTAAAGCAGCTGTTCGCGCGCTGTGATTAATGAGTTGAAGGAGTTCTTATGAACTAAGGTTGCTGCACTTTTTGAATGAAGGAATATCTGAAATATCTGAGAGGAGATCGTGTGATTTGGATCATTACTCTAATAATGCTTGCATTTTCCCTTGTGAGTGTGTACAGCTTCGTGCCTATTTTAGTTAAAATTGAGGGAGGAACTCCGTTCAAGTATTTGACAAAACACTTTGTTTACGTAGGTATCGGACTCGGGGTAATGTACTGGATACACAAGCGCGATCCAAAGTATATCTCTCAACTTTCCAAATTTGGATATTTTTTAGGAGTAGCCTTGCTTCTTTTCACGATCTTCTTTGGCACGAAAGTAAACGATGCTGGAAGGTGGATCAAGATTCCTTTTATTGGGCTCACTTTCCAGTCGTCTGACTTTGCAAAACTCGCATTGCTGGTATACCTGTCTCGCATTTTATCTAAAAGACAAGAACAATTAGATAGTTGGAAAGAGGGCTTTAAGCCCTTGATAATGCCCGTTTTGATCGTTTGCGGGTTAATTATTAAAGATAATTTTTCTACCTCTTTCCTTCTCTTTGTGATTAGTCTGATTCTATTGTTTATTGGTAAGGTTCCGATTTCCAAGTTAGGTTTAACCATTGTAGGAATAGTACTGTTGGGATTGATGGCGATTGGTCTTCATAAGGCAATTCCTGAACTCAATCTCTTTCCACGATTTGAAACTTGGGAGAACAGAATCACCAATAAATTGGATAATGATAATGATGTAAAATCGAATGCCCAGGCTCTAAATGCACGTTATGCAATCTACAATGGAAAGATCTTTGGCCAGGGTGTAGGTGACGGTGAATTAAAGGAGTATATTCCAGAAGCGTATGCTGATTTTTATTATTCGAGTTTTGTTGAGGAATTCGGATTGGTTTCGGCATGTTTCCTCATTTTACTCTATTTAATTCTACTATACAGGATCATTCGAATCGGTTTGTCCTCCGATCGCTTGTTTGAAACATTTGCCTGCATAGGCATTGGTATATTGATATTAACTCAGGCCTCCGTTAACATGTTGGTTTGCACGGGGGTCTTCCCTGTAACCGGACAGAATATGCCTTTGTTGGCTATGGGTGGTTCGGCATTAATCATGACTTGTGTGTCTATTGGTATTGTACAAAGTATCGCCAACCGAATTTCGTCTGAGAAAGAAGGGGCATTTACTAACGTAATGATTAAAAAATGAAATTGAAACGCATTATCATTTCAGGAGGTGGAACGGGAGGACATGTCTTTCCGGCCGTGGCAATTGCGGATGAAATTATGAAGAGAAATCCGGAAGCCGAAATCCTATTTATTGGTGCAGAAGGTAAAATGGAAATGGATAAGGTGCCGGCAGCGGGATATACCATTATTGGCTTACCTATTGCGGGTTTCCAACGTAAAATGTCGCTTTCAAATTTCTTGCTTCCGTATAAAATTCTCAAAAGTATAAGTAAGGCCAGAAGGATTTTGAAAGAGTTTAAGCCCGATGCAGTTGTTGGAGTGGGGGGGTATGCCAGTGGACCAACACTAAAGGCGGCAATATGGCTAAAAATTCCTGCGTTGGTTCAGGAGCAGAATTCTTTTCCGGGTAAAACAAATGTGCTGTTGTCTAAAAGTGTGGATGTAATATGTACGGCTTATGAGGGACTTGAAAAATTCTTCCCGTCACATAAAATAAAATTGACCGGAAATCCTGTTCGCAAGGAAATGGTTGAAATTGAAGGTAAAAGGGCTGAATCATTGACCTACTACGGTCTGAGTGCGGATAAGCAAACCGTATTGGTCATCGGTGGAAGTTTGGGTGCCCGATCATTGAATAAAAGCGTAATAGCTCATTTCGAGTCGATTGCTGAAAACAATAAAGTTCAGGTACTCTGGCAGTGTGGAAAGTTGTACTACGAACAACTTTTGGCCGAATTGAAGGATGTGTTGCCTGAAAATGTTCGTCTGATTCAGTTTATTGATCGTATGGATTTGGCCTATGCAGCTGCTAATGTGATTGTTTCGAGAGCAGGCGCTATTTCCGTGTCTGAGTTATGCCTGATAGGTAAACCGGTAATTCTGGTTCCTTCTCCTAATGTGTCAGAAGATCATCAGACGAAAAATGCGATGGCACTTGTAAGTCGGAATGCCGCAATTTTAGTTAAGGATAATAAGAGCGAGAAGGAACTTATCCCTACCGTTTTTGAGTTGTTCCAAGATTTGGATTTGCAAAAACTTTTGAGTGATCAAATAAGCAAACTGGGTAAACCGGATGCAACTATCGAGATTGTAAATGAATTGGAACGGATTATAAAATAAATGAGTAGGCTTGACCATATTAAATTAAGTTCTTTTACAGAAGCTTATTTTATTGGTATTGGGGGTATTGGAATGTCTGCCTTAGCGCGTTACTTTAAGTTAAATGGATGGAACGTAAGCGGTTATGATAAAACTCCTTCTACTTTAACAAATGATTTAATAAACGAGGGTATAAAAATTCACTATGAAGATCTTGGAGAAGATGTTATGGCTCAAATTGAAGACATATCTCGTTGCCTTTTTGTTTATACGCCTGCAATACCCCTCGATCACAATGAATTGCATTGCATAAAGGAAAAGGGACTGCTCCTTTTTAAGCGATCGGAGGTGCTTGGAATGATAACACGGGAAAGTAAAGGTTTAGGTGTGGCCGGCACACATGGAAAAACGACAACGAGTTCTATGCTTGCGCACATCCTACACCAATCAAATCTCGGATGTAATGCTTTTTTAGGTGGAATTGCCTCTAATTTCAATTCAAACTTATTGGTTAATCCAGAGTCAGAATTTACGGTGATTGAAGCAGATGAATTCGATCGCTCATTTTTGCAATTACAGCCGTTTGCTTCCATAGTAACTTCAACGGACTCTGATCATTTGGATATATATGGAGACCCTGATGAATTTCTAAAGGGTTTTCAACAATACGCGAAATTGATTAATTCCAATGGTGTCCTTGTGAAACGTGAAGGGTTGAGTATTTTATCAAATGCGGCTATCCTCACATATGCAATTAATTCACCTAGCTCGGATTATGAAGGTAGTAAACTTCGCTTGTTGAATGAGAACTTCTGTATGGATGTGCGCACCCCCTTTGGAAATTGGAGTGGTGTAGAATTGGGCATTCCAGGAATTCATAATGCTGAAAATGCTTTGGCTTGTATTGCGATGCTCCATTTTTTGGGTCTTTCAGAAGAAACCATTCGCGAAGGGTTGAAGAGTTTTAAGGGAGTTAAGCGCAGATTTGAATATCATGTGAAAACGGATCAACTTATCTATATTGACGATTATGCACATCACCCTACCGAAATTCATGCCTTGATTTCATCCGTTCGAATGCTTTACCCTAATAGAAAAGTTATAGGAATATTTCAACCTCATTTATTCTCTCGAACACGCGATTTTTTTGATGGGTTTGCTAGAGAACTTTCCTTACTAGATGAGGTGATTTTGATGCCGATTTATCCCGCTCGTGAATTGCCCATACCCGGAGTCTCTAGTGAGGCTCTATTGGAAGCAGTCACTTGTCAGAGGAAGTTTCTACTGGATTACCAAGGTATTCTTGATCATTTAAAAGTATCTAAAAATGAGGTTGTTTTGACTATAGGGGCTGGAGATATTGATCGAATTGTTGAACCAATATGTCGTTTATTGAGATGAAGCGTTGGCTACGAATATTACTTTGGATACTTTTTGCATTAGGTGTCTTGTTTGTTATCGTAGTATCTAATCAATCTCAAGATTCACGTGTCATAAAGAGGCCTGAAATAATTATTCATGTTTCAGGTGAAAATGCCTTTTTGAATGAACATGAACTATTCACGCGATTGAAACGTAGAGGATATATCTTCAACGGTCAAATCAAGAAGGATCTTAAGGTGGCGGCATTAGAAAAATTCATTTCACAAATGACGGAGGTGAAATCGGTTCGTGTCTATACGCGGATTGGAAGTGAATGGGAAATCGATGTCACCTTACGAAAACCTATTGCCCGAATTTTTAATAGATACGGCGAGTCGTTCTACCTGGATGAGGACGGAGTTGTGATGCAGACATCTTCTTTGCATGCGGCAAGGGTTGTAGTGGTTAGCGGTTATTTGAAGGATCGTCCGAACTCTGTTTCAGTACAGGATATTATGAACAATGATTCCTTGAAAAGTATTCGAAGGCTCGATGACATCTACCGTATTTCAAATTATGTTTGTAAAGACCTCTACATGCAGTCATTGATTGGCCAGATTCACCTTAGGAAAGATGGGGACTTTGTGTTGGTGCCAATCGTCGGAGGGCACCAGATTGTTTTTGGAACGGCGAATACGGATGAGGAAGTGAGGGATAAGTTTCTGAAATTGAATATCTTCTATAAGGAGGCAATTCCTTACGAAGGCTGGGATAAATACTCGGAAATTAATCTAAAATACAATCGTCAGATTGTTGGAAGGATGAATGATACTAACCTGTGAAGGAAAATTAACAACATATGTCAAAGATTATCGTTGGGCTGGATATTGGGACAACCAAAATTGCTTGTTTCGTTGGAAAAAAGAATGAGCACGGAAAGATCGAGATTCTTTCTATGGGCAAAAGCGAATCTCTTGGAGTTACCCGGGGTATTGTGGCAAACATTGAGAAAACGGTTCAATCCATTAAGCTGGCTGTCGAAGAGGCGCAGGAACGCGTTGAGGGCCAACTTACCGTGAGAGTCGTAAATGTGGGGATCGCAGGTCAGCACATCAAAAGTTTGCAACATCGTGGCATACATACTCGAGAGAAAATTGATGTGGAGATATCTCAAAAGGATATAGATGCGCTGGTGGAGGATATGTATAAACTTGTAATGCAGCCGGGTGAAGCTATAATTACGGTGCTTCCTCAAGAGTATATCGTGGATAACGAGCAAGGTATTAAGGATCCGATAGGAATGCTGGGGCGCAGACTTGAGGCGAATTTCCACATTATTACGGGTCAGATTGGTGCTTCAATGAATATCACCAAATGTCTCGAGAAATCGGGCCTGGAGGTAAAAGAAATTGTTCTCGAACCTATGGCTTCGGCAGACGCCGTTCTTTCCGATGAAGAGAAGGAAGCAGGGGTAGTTTTGGTTGACATAGGAGGAGGGACAACGGATATCGCCATTTTTCATGAAGGAATAATACGTCACACGGCTGTGATTCCGTTTGGTGGAAATGTGATAACGGAAGACATCAAAGAAGGTTGTACAATCATGCGTCGACAGGCGGAGAGTTTGAAAACCAAATTCGGATCCGCTCTTGCCTCTGAGAGCCAGGAAAATGAGGTCGTTTGCATTCCCGGATTACGCGGTCGCGACCCCAAGGAGATTACACTAAGAAATTTAGCGAGTATTATTCAGGCTCGTATGGAGGAGATCATAGAACTAGTACATTACGAGATTGTGAATTCAGGATACGCTAAAAAATTGATTGGAGGGATTGTTGTAACAGGAGGAGGGGCTCAGCTTAAGCATATTACTCAGCTTTTTGAATACGTCACCGGAATGGATACGCGTGTGGGATATCCTACGGAGCATTTGGCAAATAACAATCATAGTGAGAATTTAACCAGTCCAATGTACTCAACAGGAATTGGATTGGTGCTGAAGGGATTTGAGGCGCTTGACAAAAATCAGCAAACTGCCGAAGCAGCGAGTTCAGGTTCTGTTAAAACCCATTCCATGAAAAACAGAGGATCATTTTTTGATTCAATTATCAAAAAGGGTGCTAGTTGGTTCAGTGAAGATGATTAATTTTGTAAATGAGTAAAATTGGGAATATGGAGTTTGATTTACCTAAAGATACAAGTTCGATCATTAAGGTGATCGGCGTTGGTGGCGGAGGAAGTAATGCCGTCAACCATATGTACAATCAAGGCATCATTGGTGTAGATTTTATCGTGTGTAACACAGATCGTCAGGCTTTGGATGTGTCACCGGTTCCTTACCGAATTCAGCTTGGCACTTCGTTAACCGAAGGTCTCGGTGCCGGAGCGGTTCCTGAGATTGGAATGAATGCCGCAATCGAGAACATCGATGAAATAAAGGAAGTTTTGAGTAAGAATACTAAAATGGTTTTTGTAACAGCCGGCATGGGTGGAGGTACCGGTACGGGTGCTGCCCCTGTGATTGCTCAAACTGCTCGTGAAATGGGTATTTTGACAGTGGGAATCGTCACTGTTCCATTTGGCTTTGAAGGCAGAAGGCGTAGACAACAAGCCGAAGAAGGGTTGGAAAAGATTCGTCAAAATGTTGATACGTTGTTGGTAATCAATAATGAACGACTGAGGGAGATTTCCGGTAATCTAACGATAGGGAATGCTTTTGCTCAGGCGGATGATGTACTAACCACTGCTGCTAAGGGGATTGCAGAAGTTATTTCTGTAACCGGATCCATTAACGTTGATTTCAATGATGTTCGAACAGCGATGAAAGATAGTGGTCATGCTATTATGGGAAGCGCTACGGCAGAAGGTGAAGATCGTGCGATTACAGCTGTTCAGAAGGCACTTTCTTCGCCACTATTAAACGATAATGACATTAATGGAGCGAAGTATGTCTTGTTGAATATTACCTATGGCGATAAGGAAGTGCTGATGGATGAGATCTCCGAGATTACAGATTATATTCAGGAAGAAGCCGGTGCAACGGCAGATGTTATTTGGGGACATGGATATGATGAATCGTTAGGGAATAAAATCGGTATTACGTTGATTGCAACGGGTTTTAATTCGGCGCCGATTACGGGTTTTGAGAAAGCACCGGCCAAAACGGTGCGTTCGTTGGAGGAAGAACCTAAAAACCAAATCGTGCGCCCGTTGGATTCTCCAACGCAAATGAATTCACATACTCCCCCAACTGTTGGCGAGGAATTGAAGGTTGAACCATTCTTGAAAAATGAAACTGATGAGGCACCGGTAGTTGTAAATACGGTTTCAACGAATGTTGCTTCAACAGCTGGCGTTTCGACTGAGAATGTGGTATCTGTCGACGAACCATTCGTTAAGCCTGATGAGTCAATCATAGCCGAAAATAATACGGTAGAGTTCAGTTGGGATATTTTAACGAGTGCTACTGCCGAATCTTCTACTGTTACTGAAGCTCAGCAACCGGTTGAAAAGGTGGTTCGCCATATTCTTGAAGATGAAACTTCGGAAAAAGTAAATTTGGATAATGTAGCAGCCAAGACTATCCTTTCTCCCGAAGAACAACAACGAAGAACACAAGAGCGCATGTCTAAGATTCAGCAACATACCGTTAAGCTTAAAAATGTTGAGGGAATAGCAGAGTTTGAAAATGAACCTGCTTTTGTGAGAAGAAATATTCAGTTGGATAATTCACCAAAGAGTACCCAAGAACCACTTAGTCGTTTTGGATTATCAGAGGGTGAAAATGGTACTTCTTTAAGAAATAACAATTTCCTTCACGATAACGTTGACTGATGAGCTTCACTGAACAAATCAACGCTGCTATTAAATCAGCTATGCTGGCCAAAGAAAAAGAACGGTTGGCTGCTTTACGGGACATTAAATCCAAACTTCTTTTGGAAGCAACCTCCGGTGTTGTAGGTGAGGTATCCGATGATATGGCAATGAAGATCTGCTTGAAATTGCACAAACAACGAATGGAAACGTATGAGTTGTACATTCAGCAAGATCGTCAGGATCTCGCCGAGGAAGAATTGTTTCAGGCAAGGGTGATTGAAGAATACTTGCCAAAAATGCTTTCTGAAGAGGAAATTAAATCTGAAGTGGAAGCAGCAGTTGTGCAGGTTGGTGCATCAGGTCCTCAAGATATGGGAAAAGTTATGGGGGTTTTGACAAGTAAATTGGCAGGAAAGGCTGACGGAAAGGTAATCGCTGCATTGGTAAAGGAAGTGCTGAGTCGGTAATGAAAAGAAATAGATAGTAAGAACGCGTTCAACCGAATGCGTTTTTTTATGAAATAGCTATGCTTTGATCTCAAACACCGATGAAATTGAATTGGATATTCCATACGCTGTGCTGAACTTGTTCAAACATGACTGGTGAAAGACAAATCCCATTCATTTCAAATAAGGATTAAAATCATTGTTGTCCGATAAAACGTTTGATTTTGGGAAAATTCTTAGTTGTAGTGCTTGTTGTGAAGATTATTAGAAAATTAGGCTCGATTTTTAAATTCCAATCGTCAATCAACTTGATGTAGCATTACCGACTCGATTAGAGAAGTGAGGAACAAGAAAATTTCGAAGCGTTCATCAAAACCAAAAAGCGCTTGTCGTTACGAAACGGTATGTTTCCACTCTTTTTGAGTTTTGATCGATGAGAAATTTTCGCCGAACGGCTAAATCGAGTCTTGATATTTTGTTTCTTTTGTATCAAGACACCGCGAAGCAGCCACGAAGTGAAAAGAAAAAGGTCATTTTTACTGGACAATACTGGATTAAAATATCAAATTACATTTGTAATATGAACTTGGAAGAACTAAAGCGAAAAATGGCGGAAACGATCCGTTCCTATAACTTGATGGGATGGTCTCCAGCAACATCTACAAATTACTCTGTCAAGGATTTAGATGAAAATATCTGGGTTTCAAGGTCAGGGATTAACAAAAGTGAATTTAATGAAAATGATTTTATTCTTGTAAATTCTGAGGGCATTTCGGACGGAGAATTTTCGCACTTAAAACCTTCAGCCGAAACCTTAATCCATTGTGTTATTTATGAGTTGTTTCCTGAAACAAAAGTGATTCTTCATAGTCATTCTGTTTATCCTGTTATTCTTTCTTCGATGAATGTTGCACACCTGGAATTTGAAGGATATGAGATCCAAAAGGGTTTTGCAGGGAGGGGTACTCATCAGGAACAGATAAAAATTCCCGTTTTTGAAAATACTCAGGACATGAGTCGTTTTATCCTGTGGCTAAAAGACAGGAAGAATGATATTCAGGATCATTGCTTCGTTATTCGAAAGCATGGTACGTATGCATGGGGTAAAGATTTGTTCGAGGCTAAACGTCACTTGGAAACGCTCGACTACCTTTGTAATTGTGAACTTATAAAACGTAATTTGAATCTTAAATTCTGATATAATGGCAATTCTTTCTTTTCCGGAACGTCGAGTTGAAATAAGGGACCCGAACCAAATCAGGCAATTCTTTCAAGAGCGTTCTATTTTTTTCGATCAATGGACATGCGACGTTGTTTTCGACGATATGGCGAAACAAGAAGAAATCCTAAAGGCTTATTCCAAGGATTTGAATCCGTTTATGCAATTAGGTGGTTATTTGACTGCTGATGTGATCAGTATAAATAAACATACGGAGAATTACGATGCGATACGTTCAAAATTTCTTGCGGAGCATACGCATTCTGAAGATGAAATTCGTTTTTTTGTCGATGGTCAGGGTTTGTTCTGGTTTAATCTGGAGAATGAACCGGTATTTAATTTACTGTGTCAACGTGGCGACCTCATTTCCGTTCCTGCCGGGACGAAACATTGGTTCGATGCCGGTGCAACAAACCCATTCGTGAAAGCAATCCGGATTTTTATTGACATGAGCGGTTGGGTGCCTCATTATACGGAATCAGGTGAGGAACAGAAGTTTGCTGATTTTGTTGTCCCTCGGTAATGCCTTTATGATTTTATATTCTCTTCTGAAACATCTCTGAATATTGAGTTGTCAGTTGGAATAGTTTAGATTTTCAAAATTCGACCCTTTGTGTTTAACATAATGTTGAGTTGGTAAAGCGGTATTAAAATAGGGTGTGCCGTCCAATGAGTGAATAATCATTTTTCGGATGAGCGTACATTTAAAATGTTTCCTATCCTTCCCTGCCATAGTTTTTGGTATGGGAGCAGATCCTAACAAATCACTACTTTTGAAATATGAAATTCTCCAACGTTTCTGCTGTTCTTACGGATATTGAAGGAACTACCTCCTCGGTCAATTTTGTTTATGAGGTTCTGTTTCCTTATTTCAGAACAAATATGGACAGATTGAAAGAAATGACCTCAGACCTACAAGTTCAGTCTGCGTTTAAGAGAACGGTTAAACTCGCTCGTGAAATGGAAGGGCTAACGCTGAAAAGCGTGGATGAGATTCTGTTGATTTTGCGAAGATGGAGTGAAGAAGACCGCAAGATCACCCCGTTAAAAACGCTTCAGGGAATTCTTTGGAAAGATGGGTATACTTCCGGAGAACTGGAAGGTCATGTGTATGACGACGTTGCGCCGGCGCTAAAGGATTGGCATAAAAGGGGCTTAACGCTGGCAGTGTTTTCTTCCGGATCTGTGGCAGCGCAGAAACTCATCTTCGGACACAGCATTTCCGGAGATCTTACAGGTTGTTTTTCAAACTATTTTGACACAGAAACAGGAGGAAAAAGAGAAAAAGAAACGTATGTTAGAATTGCTGAACTATTGAAATTTAGGAGCGAACAAATACTTTTTCTCTCAGATATCAGAGAAGAATTAGAGGCGGCAAACTCAGCAGGTATGCAAACTGTTCAGCTCGTTAGACCGGGAACATCCCCCTGTTGGGATCGCACGGTTGATACGTTCAGCGCATTAGAATTAATCTCATAAATGAAGACATCTAAGAAATTCAGAACCATCTGGACCACTGAGGATCGCTATGTGGAAGTAATCGATCAGCGCAAATTACCGCACGAATTTGTGACCGTGAAACTGGAAACCTATGACGATGCCGAGGAAGCGATTAAAGATATGACGGTCAGAGGTGCGCCTCTAATCGGTGCAACTGCTGCTTATGGTATTTATCTGGCCGTTCGTGAAATGGTAGAAGAGCAACTGGATGGCTCTTTTCTCGATGAGGCTTTTTCAGCTTTGCGTGCGTCCAGACCTACGGCAGTTAATCTTTTTTGGGCGCTGGACAAAATGCGAGATGCACTCGATAACTGCGAGGGCAATTTTTTGGAAACGGCATGGAATACGGCGAATGCTATCGTTGAGGAAGATGTAGAAATATGCCGCATGATCGGTGTTCACGGTCTGCCCTTGATAGAAGAGATTGCAAAGCGCAAGAACGGAGATGTAGTTAATATTCTCACACATTGCAATGCCGGTATGCTTGGTTGCATTGAGTGGGGAACGATTACTTCGCCTATTTATCAGGCAGCCGCTAAGGGACTCAAAGTACATGTCTGGGTGGATGAAACACGACCCCGAAATCAAGGGTCTAACTTGACTGCCTATGAGTTGACTCGCCATAACATTCCGCATACGTTAATTGTTGATAATGCCGGTGGACACCTCATGCAACGCGGCATGGTGGATATGGTTATTGTTGGAACGGATCGTACTACCCGCAACGGAGATGTTGCGAATAAAATTGGCACCTATCTTAAAGCGCTTGCGGCTCATGACAACGGAATCCCCTTTTATGTTGCGCTTCCATCAACTACACTCGATATGCGTATCAAGGATGGGGTGAAAGAAATTCCAATCGAAGAACGCAATCAGGATGAAGTTCGATTCATGTCCGGAAAAACAGTCAAGGGAAAAATAGAATCTGTACTTATTTGTCCGGAAACAACTCCGGCAAGCAATTACGGGTTTGATGTTACACCTGCTCGTTTAGTTACAAAGATTATTACCGATCGCGGCGTATGCGATGCCAGTGAGGCTGGATTAGTGGCCCTCTACCCCGAGTTTTTATAAGTGCTTATTGCCATGAACGTTGCCCAGATAGAGAATCATCTCAAATTACTCGTTTATACCTTAGACAAAGAAACCTTTATCTACAAATTGCTTGAATCTTATTATTTGCCAAAAGCATCCATTTCTCGCTTACAGAAAGGAAACTTAAATCTAAGTAAAGTACAATGCGAAGTATCTTGGAAGAAGAAACTCTTTTTTAAAGAGGAGTTCAGCAATGACCTACACCTTACCATTTCAGCTCTTAAAAATGAAATCAAGCATAATCAACGGTTCATTATAGCTACTGATTATGAAACTTTTCAAATCTCCGCACTGGAACAAGGAAATGCCCGGTCCACTTTCTTAAATAATCCTTGCAATACTTTTCCCGGCCCAACCTCGATCACTTCTGTTGCGCCATCCGCAATCATCCGATGCATAGTTTGCGTCCATTTTACAGGAGCCGTTAATTGGGCAATAAGGTTTTCCTTGATCTCCTCGGGATTGGTCACGGCTGATCCTGTAACATTTTGATATACAGGACATATTGGAGCACCGAATCGTGTTGCTTCGATGGCTTGCGCTAATTCTTCCCTTGCAGGCTCCATCAAGGGTGAATGAAATGCTCCTCCCACCGGAAGGATTAAGGCACGTTTGGCTCCTGCTTCCGTCAATTTTTCACAGGCCTTCTCTACATCAGGATACGAACCGGAAATAACTAACTGTCCGGGACAATTGTAGTTTGCCGGAACCACCACGCCATCTATTTCTGCACAGATTTTTTCAATGACTTCATCCTCGAGATTAAGGATAGCAGCCATTGTAGAAGGCTCAATTTCACAGGCTTTCTGCATCGCCAGCGCTCTTTTGAAAACAAGACTTAAGCCATCTTCAAAGGAAAGTGTCTTGTTTGCTACAAGTGCAGATAGTTCTCCTAATGAGTGCCCTGCTACCATGTCCGGCTTGAATGAGACTCCTAAACAAGTGGCTAGTATAGTTGAATGCAAGAAGATCGCCGGTTGCGTTACTTTGGTTTGCTTGAGTTCTTCTTCTGTTCCTTCGAACATGATTTTAGTTATATCAAATCCAAGAATGCGATTAGCACTGTCGAACAGATCTCTGGCCAATACAGATTTTTCAAATAAATCTTTCCCCATTCCTGGAAATTGTGCTCCCTGACCGGGGAATACGTATGCTTTCATAAATTGTTCATTTTTCGGGTAAAGGTAAAAAAGTTACGTCTTTGGAAAAACTCATTTTTCTTCCGGCTCGCATTTCTATTTGGTTCAAATGACTCGTTAATTGAACTCATTTATTAAAAATAAGAGTTTTAAATAACATCCGTTTTACTGTACGTCCTTTTCTTAAGATCAACTCCGATACCTTCCTTATAAGGAAGTTGAAGTACGCCATTGACCAGTTTCAGATCTTCGAACGGGTTGTTTTTCATCAAAAAAGGGCCATCAAGGTCCACCCAATCGGCTAATGAACTCAAATGAGACATCGCTGCTACAGCACATGATGATTCCGCCATACAACCCGTCACGATTTTTAGATTGTATTTTTTAGCCCCCTTAATTAATCGATAAGCTTCTGAAATCCCCGTCGTTTTCATTAGTTTGACATTGATTCCGCCAAATGCATGTTTTACCTCCTCTAATTGCGAAAGTCGTTTTATACTTTCATCAGCAATAATGGGTACCGGACTTCTTTCTGATAGCCAGACGGTATCACTAATATTTCTTTGAGGGAAGGGTTGCTCTATAAATTGAACACCCCTCTCTGTCAATTGTTGGATTAGCTCAAGTGCCACCTCTTTAGAATGCCAGCCCTGATTGGCGTCTATCGAAAAAGGACCCTTCCACCGTTGGAGAATCTGATCGACAATCTCTTCATCCTTGTTCGTGCCAAGTTTTATCTTGAGGATTTCAAAACCCATTTCAATCCCTTCTTCAGCCTTTTGAGCCATTCGCTCAGGTGTATCGATGCCGATTGTATATGATGTTTTCCGGGGAACAGGAGCGATGCCATACAACTCAGCGACAGATAGACCCTTGAGTTTGCCGACTAAGTCATGTAAGGCAATGTCAAATCCCGCTTTGGCTGCATTATTGCCGTCTTCAATGGAGTCAACATAGTTCAGAATTTTCTCTATTTCGAATGGATTAGTGAATGAGCGTAATTCTATTTTAGATAAAAATTGCATGACGCTTTGTTGTGTTTCTCCCAAATAAGGAGGCATACTTGATTCCCCGTAGCCAATAACCCCATCCTGCTCCAAACGGAGGAATACGATGGGTGTGCTCGTTCTGCTGTATACAGAAACCTTGAATGGATGAATCAACTGAAGATCGAAGGGATAAAACTGCAACTTCATTCTTCGAAATTAAGGGATTTGATTGGCTTGTCTTGAATTTAAATTGCCCTTACTCCTTTTCGTTCTATCTTTGTACTCAAAAGAACAGGATGGCAGACACCCGTTATAACCTGAGAGGCGTTTCAGCTGGAAAAGAAGACGTGCACAATGCAATTGTAAATGTGGATAAAGGTCTTTTTCCAAAGGCGTTTTGTAAGATAGTTCCTGATTATCTTTCCGGTGACGAAGATTATTGCATTGTGATGCATGCTGATGGTGCGGGAACGAAATCATCACTTGCCTACATGTATTGGAAAAAAACGGGTGATCTTTCAGTGTGGAAGGGAATTGCTCAGGATGCCTTGATTATGAACATCGATGACCTTCTGTGCGTGGGAGCAACAGATAAAATTCTTCTTTCCTCGACGATAGGAAGAAACAAGAACCTTATTCCTGGTGAAGTCATTTCGGCAATTATAAACGGAACAGAAGAACTGCTAGAATCACTGCGTTCACAAGGAATTGGAATTTATTCTACCGGTGGTGAAACGGCAGATGTCGGCGACCTCGTCAGAACTATCATTGTTGATTCAACTGTCGTTTGTAGGATGAAAAGAAGCGAGGTTATCTCCAACGACAGAATTAAGCCGGGCGATGTGATTGTTGGATTGGCATCCTTCGGTCAGGCAACCTATGAAACAGGCTACAATGGAGGGATGGGTAGTAATGGTTTGACCTCTGCCCGACATGATGTTTTTTTGAATGAGCTCGCAATTGAATTTCCTGAAAGTTTTGATCCGGCTGTGCCATCAGAACTCGTATATTCCGGTTCAAAAAAATTGACGGATGGTGTTGAAGGGACTTCTCTGGATGCAGGAAAACTGATCCTTTCTCCTACGCGAACTTATGCACCTGTAATTAAGAGGATTTTAGATGAACATCGTCAGGAAATCCATGGAATGGTTCACTGTTCCGGAGGAGCACAAACCAAGGTCCTTCATTTCGTTGACAATGTTCACGTAATTAAAGACAACTTGTTTGCTACACCTCCTTTATTTGAGCTGATTCAGAAGGAATCCGGAACAAATTGGAAAGAAATGTATAAGGTGTTTAATATGGGGCACCGGTTGGAACTATACGTTTCACCTGAACTCGCCTCAGAACTAATACATTTGTCAGAATCCTTTGGTATTGCCGCACAGATCGTTGGTAGGGTGGAAGCTCACAATGGAAAAAAAGTGACCATCGTTTCTCCCTACGGAACTTTTGAATATTAAGAACTATTTCCTTTTGAATGAGTGATTTGTTGACAAAACTTGAAGCTATCCACTTTCGCTTTGTGGAAGTGGGCAAAATGATCGTAGATCCGGAGATTATCGCCCACATGGATCGTTATGTCAAATTGAATAAAGAATACAAAGAACTCGAGGATATCGATCAGGTATATAAAGAGTACAAGAACCTACTCGATAATTTTAAGAACACTAGGGAATTATTGGACATTGAAACAGATCCGGAAATGCGTGAGATGGCGAAGATGGAACTGCTTGCGCTCGAAGAACGTCGACCGCAAATGGAGGAAGATATTAGGTTCCTTTTAATTCCTAAAGATCCTGAGGATGATAAGAATGCTATCATGGAGCTTCGAGCAGGAACCGGAGGCGATGAGGCCTGCATTTTTGTAGAAGATTGTTTCCGAATGTACACGATGTTTTTTAAGGAAATGGGTTGGCAATTCGAAGTGCTGAACTCTTCTGAGGGATCAGTAAAAGGGTACAAAGAAATTTCTATGGAAATTGCCGGCACCGGTATTTACGGTATGTTGAAGTTTGAATCTGGCGTACATCGGGTACAACGTGTTCCTGAGACAGAATCTCAGGGTCGCGTGCACACATCCGCTATAACGGTTGCGGTATTGCCTGAGGCGGAGGAGGTAGACTTCAAATTGGATATGAATGACGTTCGAAAAGATACCTTCCGAGCCTCGGGTGCAGGAGGCCAACATATCAACAAAACTGAGTCGGCTATTCGCTTGACGCATATACCTTCGGGACTGGTCGTGGAATGTCAGGATGGACGTTCTCAACATAAAAACCTCGAGAAGGCGATTTCTGTATTGCGTTCGCGTTTGTATCAGGCGGAATTAGATCGAGTGCATAATGAGCGTGCGGCACAACGAAAAACACTCGTTGCTTCAGGAGATCGCTCCGATAAAATACGCACCTATAACTACCCTCAGGGGAGGGTTACCGACCACCGTATCAATAAAAGCATGTATAATTTGGGCGATTTCATGAATGGTAACTTAAAAGAAATGATCGACGCTCTGAAGCTTGTTGAAAATGCTGAAAAACTGAAAGGAGAGGAGATGATTGATTGAAAATAGAAGTCCTTACATGAAGTTCTCTCTTCGGGAATATACTTGGCTGTGTGATTTTTTCTTGTTAAAAATTTGATAATGAAAATAGTATGATAAAAACAATTCTTCGAATCTGTCACCTGGGGCTTCTACTTATTTATTCCGCACCTTTTTTTTCTCAGAAATTTACGATAAGTGGCACCATAACTGACTCAATAAAGGGCGAGGCGATTATTAATGCAACCATAAGATTGAAAGGACAACCTATAGGAACTCTTTCCAATGAGTATGGATTTTATTCTATCACTTTACCAAAGGAAAAGTATGTTTTGTCGATTATTGCAACAGGTTACAAGCCTAAAGAAATTGAAGTAATTCTGGATACAAATAAGCTTTTGGATCTTACAATGCAATCTCTGGCAAACGAGGTAAAACAGATTAGAGAAATAACAATCAAAGCTAAACGACCGGATCAAAATGTCAGGGATCCTTTAATGGGTGTGGAGCGAATCACTCCGCAGGCAATTTCAAAAATCCCTATATTATTAGGGGAAAAAGACATTATAAAAACCTTGCAATTGCTGCCCGGCGTTAAAAGTGCCGGTGAAGGTAACGCAGGGTTTTATGTACGTGGAGGTGCCGCTGATCAAAACTTAATTCTACTGGATGAGGCTACAGTTTACAACGCAGCACACTTGTTGGGGTTCTTCTCAACGTTTAACTCAGACGTCATAAAAGATGCCGTTCTGTATAAAGGCAATCAACCGGCTAATTATGGTGGGCGATTGTCCTCTGTGTTGGATATCAAGATGAATGACGGGAACAATAAGCATTATAATGCAAGTGGTGGGATAGGTTTGATTGCATCCCGATTGAATGTTGAAGGGCCGATAGTAAAGGATAAATCATCTTTTCTCATTTCAGGAAGAAGAACCTACATCGATTTATTTTTAAGAGCGTCTGAAACATTTAAGCAGAATACCCTGTTTTTTTACGATTTGAATACCAAATTGAATTATAAAATCAACCCTAAAAATAGAATCTATCTTTCCGGCTATTTTGGTCGCGATAAATTAGGATTAGGTGATCAGTTTGGTATCGATTGGGGAAATGCAACCGGAACCATAAGGTGGAATCATATTCTAAATGATAAATTGTTTTCGAATACTTCATTGATTTTTAGCTCCTATGATTACAAAATTGCCATCAATAACGCAGATGTTCAATTTGATATCACCTCATCAATAAAGGATATCAACCTGAAACAAGAATTCCAATACTATATCAACACAAGAAATAAGTTAAAATTTGGGTTGAATGCAATGAATCACCGCATTATTCCCGGTCAGATTGATGCAAGTGCCGGATCAGGAATTAATCCACTTCGACTAACGAATAACAAATCTTTGGAAGTAGCAGCCTTTATTACAAACGATTTTTCACTTTCAGAAAAACTTAACTTGAGTTATGGGGTTCGCTTGAGCACCTTTTCTCTCTTGGGAAATAACACAAACATTTACAGTTATTTCGCCAACGGTGATGTAAGAGACACTATAGTATATCCTAATAATGCACTGATAAAAACTTACACGCTCCCTGAGCCTCGGTTGTCTTTTAGTTACGTTTATTCGAAAACAGCATCCTTCAAGGCAGCCTATGCCAGAAATGCGCAGTTCATCCATTTAATTTCTAATACAACCACAACCGCACCTACTGATTTATGGATACCTTCTTCCCTAAATACAAAACCTGAAATTGCTGATATGGTATCTGTAGGATGGTTCAAGAATTTTAGAGACAATATGTTTGAAATGAGTGTTGAAACTTATTACAAAACGATGCAAAATCAGATTGATTATCGAAATGGTGCAAATCTCCAAGCGAACGACCTTATTGAAGGAGAATTACTTTATGGTATCGGGCGTGCCTATGGGGTGGAATTTGTTCTTAAGAAAAGTTCAGGAAAGCTCAGCGGTTGGGTGGGTTATACCCTTTCAAGAACGGAACGAAAAATAAATGGAATAAATAACGGGTTGTGGTATGCTGCCAAGCAAGACAGAACTCACGATATATCGATTGTAACCATGTATGATATCACGCCAAAGTTAGCTGTATCGGCCCTTTTTGTTTATTACACGGGTAATGCTGTAACTTTTCCCTCGGGAAAATATTCGATTAACGGTCAAACACAATTTCTCTACACCGAAAGAAATGGGTACAGAATGCCTGCGTATCACCGACTGGATCTTGGGGTAACCTGGATTCGGAAACAGACTGAAAAATACGAGAGCAGTTGGAATTTTTCTATCTATAATGCCTATGGTAGAGAGAACGCCTTCACTATCGATTTTCGCCAGAACAAGGACAATCCCGATGTTACAGAGGCGGTTCAAACCTCACTTTTTAGATGGGTTCCGGCGATCACCTATAATTTTAAAATCAAATAAAATGTTTAAATATACCGTGTTCTTACTTTTCTTAATCTGTTTCGCTTCCTGTTCGAAGGTGATTGACGTTGATATTAAAAATTCTGTTCCTCAATATGTTGTAGAAGGATATCTTACTGAAGGAGAGACTACACATCGTGTTTATATTACGAAAACATTGAATTTAGATGACTCGGAAAAATTTCCATCAGTCGACAATGCTTTGGTGACCATTTCAGACGATCAGGGTAAAAGTGCTTCAATGACGTTGGTTGAGCCCGGAGTTTATGAAGTATCTAACTTTACGGTATCGCAAGGGAAAACATATGCTTTAACAGTCAGTATAGATGGAAAACAATTTACGTCAACCCAAAAGATGCCTCTACATGTCGAGATAGATACGCTACAAACATTTGCTTTTTCATTCGGTACGAGTTCTTTTGTTGCGATTGTTCCAGTTCGTACCGATCCAAAGGGGATAGCCAATTATTATTATTTTGATTTGTATAAAAAAAACAAGAGGTTGGAAGGAATCTACATCCAGTCGGATCAATTTAATGATGGCAATCAAATGATGGAGCCAATATTTTCAGAGGATGTACAAGCAGGTGACACTATTAAAATGGATATGTATTGCATCGATCGAAGTATTTATGATTATTGGTTTACATTGACTCAAAATCAACAAGGTGCCCAACCGGTTAATCCCGTTTCTAATTTTAGTGGAGGATGCCTTGGCTATTTCTCTGTTCGAACCAAGAATACTGTTGTTGCAGTCATTCCATGAACGGATAATAGAAGCGCAAGTCCTTTGTTTCTTGACAAGATGATATTTAAATTTGCCCATACAAGAAGATGAATAAACAAACACTGATAGATCAAATTAGAAAAAAGAAGTCCTTTTTGTGTGTTGGTTTGGATACCGATGTGGATAAGATACCAAAACATTTACTGGATACAGAAGACCCCATCTTTGAGTTTAATAAAGGAATCATTGATGCAACGAAGGAGTTTGCCATCGCTTATAAACCAAACATTGCCTTTTATGAATGTTATGGTCCAAAGGGATGGGAATCGCTGAAAAAAACACTTGATTACATACCAAAGGATATTTTCACGATCGCCGACGCCAAGCGTGGAGATATCGGAAATACATCGACGTACTATGCAAAAACGTTTTTTGAGTATCTGGATTTTGATTCGGTGACCGTGGCACCGTATATGGGCAGCGACAGTGTAACTCCGTTTCTGGAATTTAAAAATAAATGGGTGATTTTGCTTGCGTTAACTTCCAATGCCGGCGCACTGGATTTTCAGCTGATTAAGAATCACTCCGGTAAGGAGCTATATAAAAGTGTACTCGAAAAATCGGCCAAATGGGGAACTCCGGAGAACTTAATGTTTGTGGTTGGAGCAACGCATTCTGAAGACATCGCTCAAGTGAGAAAAGTAGTTCCTGAACATTTCTTTTTGGTTCCGGGTGTTGGAGCACAGGGAGGTACACTTGAGGAAGTCTGCAATTATGGGTGGAATGAGGACTGTGGCTTGATTGTAAATTCCTCGAGAGCAATAATTTATGCATCAAGTGAACTTGATTTTGCTCAACGTGCCGGTGAAGTAGCGTCTTTACTTCAAGGCGAAATGGCATCTATACTCGAACGAAAAGGATTTTAACATGCATTTGCATGAATTTTTGTTAACAATGCCCCTTTAAAAACTTAATCCGATTCACTGAATAATGTGTCTTGTGGAGTTCTAATTTTATCCTTGTTATTCTAGGATAAATATGAAGAAATTTTTACAGGCTCAGAGTCTTCTTATTACCACGCTCGTTCTCGCAAATTTAGCCTTGTTATCAAGGTATAATCGCATCGATCTGCAAGAGATGGTGCTGTTTAACCTTTCATTGGGATTACTCTACGTGGCTCTAAGAAGTGCAATTGACTTGGTTCGCTCCAAAGGGCTTTCCGAGCATTTTGACGAGCAGATTTAAATTACCCGGTGATTTTTTCAGCCTAATGGATGCAAAGTCAGTCCTGACTTTTTACGAATTTAAATTAACTTTAGGCTGATTTTTTTAGCGCGCATCGCATGTGGAACAGTATAGCCAACTTTATTCTTAAATTCAGGTTCCTTGTACTTGGTGCGATAACCCTGCTTACCGTCTATTTGGGCTATTATGCTGTCACGGGTCTCCGGATGGAGAATAAATACGGGATAGTATTACCTAAGAATTCTACAACTACTCAAAACTATCGGCTTTTTAAAGAAAATTTCGGAGAAGACGGATCTACTTTTGTAATAGCGGTTCAAACAGATTCGTTATACACAGGAAAAAATTTTTTAAGATGGAAGGAATTGGGAGATTCCATTTTACAACTCGATGGTGTGGAGTCCGTGATTTCAGAAGCCACATTGTTTAATATTAACAACAACAAGAAGGAAAATAAATTTGAAATTGAGCGTATTTTTTCAGATGTTACTTATCAGGAAAAATCTGTAGAACAAATTAAAAATGAGATTCGTAGGAATCCATTATACAGAAACGTACTTTACAACGATTCGGCACATGTTTCTTTAATGATGGTAGCCATGGACGAGCGCTACCTCAACGATCTCAAAAAATCAGGTGTAGTTTTCAATATTCAGGAACTCGCTCACAAATTTTGCGATGAGATGGGCGAAGTGCATTTTGCCGGCTTGCCCTATATCCGAGTTGTATTAGCCAAACGGATTAATAAAGAAATGTATGTTTTTATTGCCATATCCATGTTGGTAAGTGCGATGTTGATGTACTTCTTTTTCCGCTCTTTCCGGGCGGTATTTATTTGTATGACAGTAGTGGGTGTCTCCGTCATTCAGGCCATGGGGACGATTGCCCTTATGGGATACAACATCTCTATCATGATGGCTTTGATACCACCACTTATGATAGTTATTGGAATTCCTAATTGTATCTATCTCTACAATAAGTACCATCAGGAACTTGCCCTTCACGGAAACAAAATGAAAGCGCTGAACCGGGTGGTGAGTAAGACCGGTATTGCCATGTTTTTGACCAACGTAACTACGGCATTGGGATTTGTTACTTTTTTATTTACCAGTTCTGAGAAATTTTATGAGTTCGGGATGATCTCAACCATAAACATTATGCTGTGTTATGTGATTTCCCTATGTCTTGTGCCGGTTTTAGCATCATTTGTCAGAAACACACCTGCTCGCCACCTAAAGCATCTGGATCGCAAATTAGCGGTAGGTTTCTTAAATAAATTGGTCTATATCACATCCTTTAAGCGTAATTGGGTGTACGTTATTACTGTTGTCGTTACCGTTGTCAGTGGTATAGGAATGTTTAAAATGAAAGTTACCGGAAACCTTACTGGAGATTTGCCAAAAAATGATCCGATGCTCGAGGATATCCACTTTATGGAGAAAAACTTTGGGGGTGCCGTACCCTTTGAGGTGATGATATTTTACAAAGAGAAGGGAAGACTTTTCGGTAAAAATACCTTGAGTAAACTAGAAGAGGTACAATCGATGTTTGCTTCCGATTCCATGTTTTCTAAGTCGATTTCCATTGTCGATTTCGTGAAGGTGGTTAACATGGCCTATTACGATAACAATCCTGACCAATATACATTAATTGCAAAGAGAGATAAACTTAGACTAAGTAAATACCTGGATAACTTCAGTCTGACTAATAATAACTCATCTTTTTCCATAAAAGATTTGGTGGATACATCAAATTACATTTTGCGAGTCAGAACGCAGATGCGAGATGTAGGTTCCTTTCAGGTTTCCGGTAAAGTCGCCAACATCAAACATCAAATAGATCGTATTATGAATCCCGATAAGCCTAACATTGAGCGCTTATTTAATAAAATTAACGCCGGCAATAAAGCATATATTGATTCAATGATCTATACGTATCCCAATATTTATAATTCATTGACTTCACAAATTGCGGGTCAAAACAAAGAGTTACAGTTTAAATTTGATTCTGATCCTGAATGGATCAAAAAGTACTACGGCCAATCTAACTTTAAACAAAAAATTCGCGCGGCTATTGATCATGAATACTACGACGTAGTGTTAACCGGAACTTCTGTTGTGGTGGCGGAAGGCACGGCTTACCTGGTTACCAACCTCTTATCCAGTATTCTGTTTGCGGTAATTTCCATTGCTGCGTTGATGAGTTTACTATTTTCTTCACTACGAATGGTGATTGTATCAATGATTCCAAACCTGATCCCGATGGTTGTTACAGCCGGAATCATGGGTTGGTTTGGTATCCCACTGAAACCTTCTACTTTGTTGATCTTTTCGATAGCGCTAGGAATTACAGTGGATAATACCATCCACTTTCTGGCAAGATACCGGCAAGAATTGAAATTCAAGCGATGGGATCTTAAGGACTGCGTGGCTATCTCTATTCAAGAAACCGGATTGAGTATCATTTATACATCTGTTATTCTGTTTTTCGGATTTATCGTATTCGTTTTTTCGGATTTTGGGGGAACCCAGGCTTTGGGGTATTTATCCGCTATCACCTATTTTGTGGCCCTCTTTACAAATCTTGTGTTATTGCCTTGCTTACTCCTTACTCTTGAACGAAGACTTACAAATAAATCGTTTGAAGAGCCCCTCTTTGAACTTTATGATGAAGAATTGGATTTTGATCTTTTCCAACTGAGAGTTCAGGAAAATCAGGAAAACAAAAAATTAGAAGAATGAAAGGAATAATTCTTGCCGGGGGTTCGGGTACACGTCTCCACCCACTGACGCTTGCCGTTTCCAAACAATTAATGCCTGTTTACGACAAGCCGATGATTTATTATCCGCTATCGACTTTAATGAGTGCAGGTATACGTGATATATTGATTATATCTACACCGCACGATATTTCCAGTTTTGAAAAGTTGCTGGGTGATGGATCTGCCCTTGGATGTTCTTTTTCTTATGCAGTCCAGCAAGTTCCAAATGGGCTGGCGCAAGCATTCGTAATTGGCGAATCATTCATTGGAGATGACAAAGTAGCTCTTATACTGGGAGATAATATTTTTTACGGTGCAGGAATGGGTAACCTTTTAAAGGAAAACAATGATCCGGAAGGGGGTGTCGTGTATGCTTATCATGTCAGCGATCCTGAACGATATGGCGTGGTTGAATTTGATGAGAATATGAATGCTGTTTCGGTTGAGGAAAAACCTTCTCGACCTAAATCCAATTATGCTATTCCCGGGTTGTACTTTTATGACAATTCCGTGGTAGAAATTGCGATGAACCTCAAACCCTCGGCACGCGGGGAATATGAAATTACCGATGTAAATGCGGAGTATCTGAAAAGAGGAAGCTTAAAGGTTGCTGTATTGAATCGCGGTACGGCATGGTTAGATACGGGAACGTTCAGTTCCCTAATGCAAGCCGGTCAATTTGTGCAAGTAATCGAGGAGCGTCAAGGTCTAAAGATTGGGTGCATCGAAGAAGTGGCTTTCAGGAACGGGTTTATTTCTTCTGAGCAACTGAAAGAAATTGCAGAACCGCTTGTTAAAAGCGGCTACGGAAACTACCTGATGAACCTCATCAAAGGATAATGAAAGAATTTGATGAAACACTTAAAAAGATCGAAAGTGAGCTTTTGTCTATACCGTTTCCCGATGAACCGAGCAACCTGTATGATCCATTAAGGTATTTCCTAGCGCTTGGCGGAAAGCGTGTTCGTCCGGCACTTACACTCATGGCTACGGAAGTGTTCGGTGTTAGTTCAATCAAATCGTTAAATGCGGCCTTGGCAGTAGAAGTATTTCACAATTTCTCCCTGATCCATGATGACATTATGGACGAAGCACCATTGCGCCGGAACAAACAAACCGTTCATGAAAGGTGGGGAAATAGTGTTGCCATACTTTCCGGAGATGTCCTGCTGGTCAAGGCGTATGAATTGCTGGCAAAACAGGAAGCACGTCATCTCGCCGATCTGTTGAATCTGTTTAACAAAACTGCAGTTGAAGTGTGCGAAGGACAACAAATGGATATGGACTTCGAATCGCGATCTGATGTTACAATTCCTGAATATATCGAAATGATCCGTCTTAAAACTTCGGTATTATTGGGCTGCGCATTGGAGCTAGGTGCGATCATCGCGGACGCATCTCAAGAGGATAGACAACATCTAAATGCGTTTGGCCAAAATATCGGAATAGCTTTTCAAATACAAGACGACATTCTTGACCTGTTTGCCGATCCGGAAAAATTCGGAAAACAGGTGGGAGGAGATGTGATTGCCAATAAAAAAACATTGTTGAACTTGAAGGCTCTGGAAATGGCTTCCGGTGAACAATTAATGGAATTACATAACCTGGCAACCGAAAGAGATTATATCAAAAAAGTGTCTCGAACACGAGAAATCTATGAAGCAATCGGCGTTCGAAATTTTTGTCAATCTCTTATGCAAGAACAATACGATACCGCAATGCGGGCCTTGGATCTAATTGATTGTAGTTCAAGTCAAAAGTTGCCTTTGATTCATTTGGCTGATTTGCTCATGAACAGAGAACAGTAGCCATTTTTTGTAAAGGAACATCCACTCATACCCCATCACAGGGATTTAAATCCTCGTATGTTCAAAAGTTCAACCCGTTGCGCTTTTTGAACGCCGTAGGCATTTGAACTCTTGAACGCGAAGCATTTGAACGCTGCAGGCAAGAGTGCAAGGTGCAATGGATCATCAATTTCTCACTAATCACTATGGTCTCAAAATCCAACCTACTTCTTAAAGAATTCCGGACTTCCCGCTTCTGCTGATTGGAGGTAATTCTTAAGTTCCTGCTCATTCTCGGCTTTGAGTACCATAAACATGTTCTCAGATTCTACAACGATGTAGTTGGTGAGTCCATCAAGTAATACGAGTTTATCATCCGAAACATTTACCAGACAATTCTTTGATCCAAACAAATGCACATGTTTTCCGATTGCGGCATTTCCATCCGTGTCTTTGTTGAGGTGTGTATTCAAACTTCCCCAGGTGCCAAGGTCGCTCCAATCGAAGTCTGCCAGAACCACATCAATGTTTTTTGCATGTTCCATGATGGCAAAGTCAACTGAAATATCTTTACACGCATGAAACGCAGCGTTCACCTTTTCTTGTTCTGATGGTGTATTGTAATCTGTTAGGTCTCCTGCAAATAAGTTGTAGAGTTCTGGTTCAAATTCTTTGAGGGCACTCAGAACGGTCGCTGTTTTCCAAACAAAAATTCCCGAGTTCCAGTAGAAATTACCGCTTTGTAAAAAAGACTCGGCTGTTTTGAGATCAGGCTTTTCGCGAAACTGGATAATCGGGGTTACGGATCCTGCCACAATATTCTTTTCATTCGAAAATTCAATGTATCCATAACCAGTATCTGGCCGACTTGGCTGTATTCCTAACGTTACCAGACGAACTTCTTCGTTTGCACGATTTATTGCCGTATGAATGATTTCCGAAAAGCGTTGCTCTCGAACGATGAGGTGATCGGCAGGTGATATAACCATGGTTGCATCAGGGTTCAGATCGTGAATCTTGGCTGCTGCATAGGCGATACACGGCGCCGTATTCTTACGTATCGGTTCGGTCAGGATTTGCCCATACGTGAGGTCGGGCAATTGTTCTTTGACAATTGTCGCATAACTCTCATTCGTTAACACGTAAATATTTTCTTTCGGAGCGATCAGTAATAAGCGCTCATAAGTCATCTGAATCAGGGATTTGCCTGTTCCTAGCACATCTAGAAATTGCTTTGGTTTCTGTGGGGTCGACATTGGCCAGAAGCGACTTCCGACACCACCTGCCATGATTACGCAGTAATTATTGCTTTTCATTTTTCATTGTTGATCGGTCGAACTTCAGCCAGAGCATTTACGAGGTAGGATCGGTCGGAATAAACTTCCTGACAAACAAATCGCTTTCTGCGCAATGCCCCTTTGATGAACTGTCGTCCGTTGAGTTCAAATGTAGTGTTTTTGGGTAATTGTTCTAATAGCACAATACCTTCCTTTGGTCGGTCGTATGTTTTCAATACACGAGAAAGTTGATGGTCAGTACACGAGGAAGCTTTCGTATTGGTCAGAGAATGCACGAGTGCGTGCTCAATATCTTTAGGAAGTTGACCGCTGTTGATAGCAGGCAAAAGCAAATTACGGTATGCTGTTTTCCACTCTTCGCCATGCGGAAGAACCTTGTTTCGATATTTTTCAAACGTGTGCAAATGTGCAAATTCGTGTAAAGTGGTCACCAAAAATGCATAGGGATTCAAGTCGCCATTGACCGTGATCCGGTGTTTATCACCATTTATTCCCGCACGAAAATCACCCAGTTTTGTCGCCCGACCATTCACGATCTTAAACCGCAACGGATGATTCAGAAATAGATCTACAACCATTTCCACAAAAGGTTCCGGAAGGTACTTCTTGAAGGCTTCTGTTACTGCATCCTTTCGTTTGATTGGCTTTAGGGGCATACTGTAAATTTAGATTCATTACGTCAAGTTAACTTCTCAACCTGATAAAGTTTTTCAGAAGGAGATTGTTGATTCTGATTAAGGATTTATTTCCTTGTTGGACCAAAAACTGCAAGAGCTAAAATTCCCAAATTCGTTTGGCGCGAGTTGGAGCGTGAGAGTGTAGAAAAAACCAGAGTTCGGAACAACGCTCTCGCTCTGTTTCTCACTCTGGTTTTTGTACTCGGAGCGGGACTTGAACCCGCACGGGCAAATGCCCACAGGATTTTAAGTCCGGCGTGTCTACCAATTCCACCATCCGAGCGTGGACTTACCATCAGAGGGATTATCTTGTGATCCCAAAGAGGTGGACTTGTAAAGCAAAACCGTTGCTGCGCAACTTTTTTAACGCTCTAAAGCATCCGAAACATGTTTCGCTGCTTTTTCATTGCTAAAAAACCCACTTGGTGTGGGTTTTGCTTTGAGCGAGAAACGGGATTCGAACCCGCGACCCCGACCTTGGCAAGGTCGTGCTCTACCAACTGAGCTATTCTCGCAATTTTAGTATTCTCAATTCTTCTCGTTTGAAGAGTCTGCTTTCACAAGCAGCGGGCGACAAATGTAAAAAGTATTTCTAAAAATACAAGGCGTACTTTCAAAAAAATTAACCTCCCGTTAATTTCTTGATCTCATTCAGTTTGAGCAGCGCTTCCACGGGGGTAAGACTATTAATGTCGATTGACACCAGTTCTTCTCGTATTTGCTCCAACACAGGGTCGTTCAATTGGAAGAAACTCAATTGCATGTTGGAATTTACTGCTGCTACCTTCACGTTTTCTGTCATTCGTTTAGACGTTTTCTTTTCTGAAAGATCGTGCGACGATTCCAGTTCTTTTAGCATGGATTGCGCCCGTGTCAACACTCGAGGCGGCATTCCTGCCATTCTGGCCACATGGATACCAAACGAATGTTCACTTCCACCTTCGACAAGTTTTCGAAGAAAAAGTACTTTGTTCCCACTTTCTTTTACGGCTACATTGTGATTTCTGATCCGAGAGAATTGATGTGTCATTTCATTCAGCTCATGGTAATGCGTTGCAAACAAGACCTTTGGTCTGCGTTCATTTTCGTGCAAATATTCAGCGATCGCCCATGCAATGGAAATACCATCATAGGTGCTTGTGCCACGACCGATTTCATCCAGCAAGATCAGGCTTCGGTCCGATAGATTATTCAGAATACTTGCGGTTTCATTCATCTCAACCATAAATGTTGATTCACCGGAAGAAATATTATCAGAAGCTCCGACGCGTGTAAATACTTTGTCTACTAAACCTAATTCTGCGGAAGTAGCAGGAATAAAACAACCCATTTGTGCCATCAGAGAGATCAAGGCAGTTTGACGTAGAATGGCACTTTTACCACTCATGTTAGGTCCTGTGATCATAATGATCTGCTGATCGTCTGGATTCAGTTGGATCGAATTGGAGATATAGGGTTCACCGTCTCGAAGTTGTTTCTCAATGACTGGATGCCGTCCCTCCGTAATTTGAATTCCAAATCCCTCATTTAGTTGGGGTCGAGAATAATTATTCATCGTTGCCGCTTGCGCAAAAGATTGCAAGCAATCAAGTTGTCCGATGAGTCGTGCATTTCGTTGGATCAGTTGAATGTAATCTGCCATGGAGAAAACCAGATCCTGGAAAAGGCGTGCTTCAATGGTGTGGATTCGTTCCTCTGCTCCGAGTATTTTGGATTCGTATTCTTTGAGTTCTTCCGTGATGTAGCGTTCTGCATTCACAAGAGTTTGCTTGCGGATCCATTCTTCCGGAACTTTGTCTTTGTGGGTGTTTCGAACCTCAAGATAGTATCCGAACACATTATTGAATGCTACCTTAAGACTTGGAATACCTGTTCGGGCAGACTCCCTTTCTTGAAGCGCTTCCAGGTAATCTTTTCCGTTGAACGCGATGGTTCTCAATTCGTCCAGTTCGGCATGAACACCTTCTTGGATTATAGCTCCTTTTCCAACGGCTATCGCGGGATCTTCAGTAAGCGTTTCTGCGATCGTCGCAATTAATTTTTCGCAGGGATCGAGCTGCTCATGAATTCGCTTAATGAGAGCAGAAGAGGAGCTTTCCAACAAATTTCTGATCGGTTGAAGTTGCTCCAGTGTCTGCTTTAGACGTATTACCTCCTTTGGATTCACTTTGGCAACCGCAACTTTAGAGATCAGTCGCTCCATGTCGCCGATGTCCTTCAAGCGTTCGCATAATTCGAAATGGGCGGTTTCTTCATTTTTCAGATAGGTAACCGCATCCAGTCGTTCATTGATCGGCGCGGCATTTTTCAATGGAAGAACGATCCAACGTTTGATCATTCGCCCACCCATAGGTGTCAGGGTATGATCCAGAATATCAGCAAGTGTGGTGGCATTTTCATGCGGTGAACTGATCAGTTCCAGATTTCGAACGGTGAATCGATCCAGCCAGACGTATTGTTCCTCTTCAATACGACCAATCGAAGCGATATGTCCAAGTCGAGTATGCTGATTTTCATTCAGGTAATGTAATACGGCTCCGGCGGCAACTATACCAAGCGGAAGGTGTTCGATACCGAATCCTTTCAGCGATCGCGTTTCAAAATGCCGATTTAGCGTTTCAGAAGCAAAACCGTCGGTGAATATCCAGTCCTCCAAACGGAAAGTGTAAAATCGTTCACCGAATTGCTCTTGGTATTCTTTAGACCTGTTTTTCTGATAAATGACTTCTTTGGGTTCAAAGCCTTGGATCAGTTTGTCCAAATATTCCTTAGATCCCTGTGCAACAAGAAATTCTCCTGTGGATACATCGAGAAAAGCAATCCCATGTTCCTCCTTGTGGTAATGAATGGCACAGAGAAAATTGTTCTTCTTTTGTTCTAGTACCTGATCATTGAAGGATACTCCGGGAGTAACAAGCTCTGTAACACCGCGTTTGACGATCGTTTTGGTCAGTTTAGGATCCTCCAGTTGGTCACAAATGGCTACCCGTTGACCTGCCCGAACGAGTTTAGGCAAATACGAATCCAGTGAGTGATGTGGAAACCCGGCCAGCTCTATTTCTGATGCGGTCCCATTACCACGTTTTGTAAGTATAATTCCAAGTATCTTGGATGTCTTAACGGCATCTTCACCAAATGTTTCATAAAAATCACCGACGCGAAAAAGTAGTAGGGCTTGTGGGTGCCGAGCCTTGATCTGATTGTATTGCTTCATTAAAGGCGTTTCAGCAACGCTTTTTGCTTTTTCAGACGCCAAATCCGGTGATTTTTTGAAATTTGTAGTAAAATTATACTCAACCCGCGAAGGCTCAAAGTATTTCGCCCCCTTCTTATTAACAATATGAATAGAAAATTAAAACTGTGGGAACTGGATCGGCTGTCGCAAGAAGAATTTCAAAAGCAACCTAAATTTCCATTGATTGTAGTGTTGGATGGTATTCGTAGCTTGAATAACATTGGTTCATTTTTTCGTACTGCGGATGCATTTAATGTGGAAAAGATCTATTTGTGTGGAATTACCGCGCAACCCCCTCATCGGGATATTCAGAAAACGGCATTGGGAGCAACCGAAACGGTGGAATGGGAGTATCGATCGTCTATTGTTGAACTGATGGAAGAATTTAAAGCACAAAATGTGATAGTGTGTGCGGTCGAACAGGCAGAACAAACCACCTTACTACAATACACTGAGGCATTGCAAGGAGAAAAATTCGCCTTAGTTTTTGGTAACGAAGTTGACGGGGTAGATCAACGTGTCGTGGATCTGGCGGATCATATTATTGAAGTGCCACAGTTTGGTACAAAGCATAGCCTCAATGTTGCTGTCTGTGCAGGAGTGGTTTTGTGGGAATTCGCAAAAAGATATATGGGTACCCTCAAATAGAGCGTATCATATTCATGATTTGTTACGAATAGATAAAAAGAACCCTGCATACTGGAGCAGGGTTAAGAAATCAAAAGATGATTGCGATTTTTGGCTAGTTAAAAATCACAATATGTCCACTCAGGGGTCCTCAGATGCCAAATGAAGATTTTATATTGTCTACGTAGTCGAGTTTTTCCCAGGTAAACAATTCAACTTCCATCACTTTTATCGTCCCGTCAGGAGCAGAGAAAGACTTGGTAACCGTTTCGTTCTTCCGACCCATGTGTCCATAAGCAGCCGTTTCAGAATACATCGGTTTGCGTAAATTCAAACGTTGCTCGATAAAGTAGGGTCGCATATCGAAAATAGCTTCTATTTTTCGTGCAATCTCACCGTCAGACAAATTGACTTTAGCTGTTCCATAAGTGTTGATGAATAAACCGCATGGTTTTGCGACGCCAATGGCATAAGAAACCTGCACGAGAACTTCATCGCACAATCCTGCTGCCACCATATTCTTTGCAATGTGACGAGTTGCATAAGCTGCTGAACGGTCTACTTTGGATGGATCTTTACCTGAAAAAGCTCCACCTCCGTGAGCACCTTTTCCTCCATAGGTGTCTACAATGATCTTACGACCTGTTAGACCCGTATCTCCATGAGGTCCGCCAATTACAAATTTCCCTGTCGGGTTGATGTGATAAGTAATGCTATCTGTGAAAAGACGCTGAAGTTCAGGTTTCAATTTCGCCTTCACACGAGGAATTACAATATTGATGATATCTTCTTTGATCTTCGCAAGCATGATTTCCTCTTCGTCAAAATCGTCATGTTGTGTGGAAACAACTATTGTGTCAATACGTTGAGGAACATTGTCGTCAGAATATTCAATGGTCACTTGAGATTTTGCATCCGGACGAAGGTATCCGATCAAACCAGGTTCGTTGTTACGAATGAATGAAAGCTCTTGCAAGATCTTGTGTGCAAGATCCAATGCCAATGGCATGTAATTCTCCGTTTCTTTGGTTGCATACCCGAACATCATACCTTGATCACCTGCACCTTGATCCTCTGGATTAGATCTTTCTACCCCCTGATTAATATCGGAAGATTGATCATGCAACGCAGAAAGGATACCACAAGAACTGGCATCGAACATGTATTCTGACTTTGTGTAACCGATCTTTTTGATCGTTTCACGGGCAATAGATTGTACATCCAAATAAGTGTTGGTCTTGATCTCGCCTGCTAAAACTACTTGACCGGTAGTAACGAGTGTTTCACATGCCACTTTGGAAGAAGGATCAAAAGCTAAAAAATGATCAATAAGTGCATCGGAAATCTGATCTGAAACTTTATCCGGGTGTCCTTCTGAAACAGACTCGGATGTGAAAAGGTATGACATCTTCTTAAGAATTGATTTTAGATGCACGAAAATAATGAAATAATACAACTTTTGATTTGGCGCTTTAGCTTTTTTAGAATTGCCTTGATAACAAAAACACATTCATTAAACTTTCCGTAACTTTGAACTATATTTTTTTTCATGAACGTTCCAGTTACCGTCTATGCCGAAATGACACCGAATCCTTCAACCATGAAATTCGTTGCCAATAAATACCTGCTCATTACAGGTGATTCCGTTCAATTTTCATCAGCTTCAGAGGCAAAAGGGTATTCTCCGATGGCAGAGGAGCTATTCCATTTTCCATTTGTGAAAAATGTATTCATTGCGGCTAATTTTGTTACAGTGACCAAAACTGATAATGTGCCTTGGGATTTTATCACAATGGAATTGCGTGAGTTCGTTAAAGATTGGATCGCAGCAGGTAAAGATGTGTTGATCCAAATGCCTGCACCAAATCCAGCTGTTGAAACGAGCGGTGAGACAAAGGAATACCTGCCTTCCGAACTCGATGATGCTATTCGTAATTTGTTAGATGAATATGTAAGGCCTGCAGTTGAAAATGATGGTGGAGCAATAGAATTCCTTGGCTACGACAATGGAGTTGTTACTGTTGCTATGAAAGGTTCTTGTTCCGGATGTCCCTCGTCAACAGCGACGCTTAAAGGAGGGATAGAAAATTTACTTAAATCCCATCTTCCTGAGGTAAAGGAAGTTGTTGCAGAGACAGTTTAGTTCCTAACGCAACTTTTTTATCAGGAGTTGATGACTAAATTGATGAGAACCTGAAATTTGAGTCCCCTCTCATCCACCATGGTTTGATGGGAGATCAATAAGGGAGTGCCAATCATTCCCCGTTCGTTTGATTTCAGTTTTTTGATGTCTTCGCTTTCGTATTGAACGACAAGGGAACTCGCAAATCCATCTTCGGTGTTTTCCCCAACGAGAAGGTAGAGGACGTCTCCCGATTGAACAAACCCTTGAAAGGTTGTTGCAAAAGCACCTTGTTGATTTA
>JBIKYP010000016.1:0-32165 GCA_044355195.1 Crocinitomicaceae bacterium
TTGCATTGCCCGAGAAATGGATAGTCCGTGAGGTTGAACCTGATGGAAAGTGTTATTCTCAAGATCAAGTTCGGTTGCGGCGTTTCGTTCGCATGTGTAGATGGGTTCTTGATTCTTGTTGTAAAATGTAATCCGTTCCACAAAGCCCGGTTTTTTCAGTGATTGGTCGAAGAACACCTCTTTGCTGGCGAACATTTTCTGATTAGAAAGATAAAAATAACGGGTACCATAATTGCCAGTTGCCACATCGGAATATCGTTCTTCCAATTTTACTGCATCATCTCGGTCATTGAGGTAGGCGCGAACTTCCTCGGTTGATCCGGAATTATTGTTATATGCCAAACTACTCATCACCTTCCAATTTGGATTGTTTTCTATTTCAGCCATTTTGCCATCTAAATCATTCGGCTTTTTAAAACTTTTCAAATCGGTTTTTTCAGATTTGGAGGGATCCGAACAGGACCAATTGAGCATTATCAAGCCCATCGAGATAAAAATAAAATAGAGATTTTTCATGGTCATGGTATACCAATTAATCATAAATTCAACAAAAGTAATAAGTTCAAGAATCAAAATTATTTTTAGGGCATATGGGCAGAAGGAAAATGAGGGGGAGCAATTAACCTTTGAATCAACTGCCAAAATAAGATCCGTTTAAACTTCACTTTTTTGTTTCAAAGAAAACAAGACTTTATCTACTCTTCTGCCGTCTAAATCCATAACCTCTAATATGTGTTCTTCATTTTCGAATGTATCTCCAACTTGGGGCATAGCCTTAAGTTGATCAATAACATAGCCCGCAATTGTTGAAAAATGTGGATTTTGTTCGATAATTACTCGGTTGAAGTATTTGTTGAGCTCAAAAATGGTTGTTCGGCCGTCTATTAAGTAGGTCTCGTCGGTTCTATTGACAATTTTTTCGTTAAAATCCTCTTCTTCTTCCGGCAAGTCTCCAACTATTCCCTCGATTAGATCGTGTAGCGTAATTATTCCCAAAAAACTGCCATACTCGTCAATTACGCAGCCAATGTATTGCTTGTTAAGTTTGAACTTATTTAGGATGCCAAATGAAGGCATGTTCTGTGCAATGAAAAATGGAACTTCCACATAATCCCGAAGTTGAAAATCACTTTTCGAGTAATTTTCCATAAAGTCTCTCACATACAAAATCCCGGTGATCCGATCAATTAAGCCATCGCTAACAACAATTTTTGAATGACTATATTCAACGAGTTTTTCCATTATCTCCTGTTGCGACCAATTGACATCAATCCATTCTACTTCTGAGTTGTGAGTCATTAAGGTTCGTGCTGTTTGATCTGAAAATGAAAAGATATTTTGATGAACTTCACTTTCTTCATCTTCTATAATTCCGGATTTTCGGGCGCTTTTAAGCATAAACTTCAATTCTTCTTCACTGATGTGGTCAACGTTATTTTCCTTGGCTCCGAACAAACGAAGAATGTATTTCGTTGAAAACGAAAGCATTTTAACGAAGGGATAAGTCGCGTAGGTGAAATTTTTGATGATGGGAACACAAACTAAGGCGATGTTTTCTGCGTTATTCATCGCTAGTGTTTTTGGGACAAGTTCGCCGATGACAATGGAAAAATAAGTGATGCTTCCAATAACTAAAACAAGAGAAACGGAGTGCGTATAGGGCGCCAAAAAATGAAACTGATTTAGGAGCATGTCCATATCATCAGTTAGCGTTGCACCACCATAAGCTCCCGAAATAATACCGATTAATGTTATCCCTACCTGAACGGAAGAAAGAAAATGTTCGGGATTTTCTAATATCTCTAAAATTGTCTTGGCTCGGTGACTGCCATTGTTTGCCAGGTGTTGCATTTTCCCTTTCTTTACCGATACTAAGGCTATTTCTGAAAGAGAAAAGAAACCATTGAGCAAGGTAAGTAAGAATATCACAATTAACTCCATCAGCGCATGAATTTACATTAATTTCTTGAAATCATGTTTAAGTCCCAAAATCTCAGCACCTCCAAATAAAAAGAGGCTGCCTTTATCGGGCAGCCTCTTTGTTACTTTAGTAGCGGGGACACGACTCGAACGTGCGACCTTCGGGTTATGAGCCCGACGAGCTACCAACTGCTCCACCCCGCAATCAACTCAAACAATTAAAAAAATTGAATGCAGTGCAAAGATAGTTATTATTTCCTAACTTGCAATTTTTTTAGGTGAAAATGGTTCGTAAAAAAATGAATACATGCTTCAGTCAACTAGGTCCTTTGCCATTTTCTTTCTTAACCAACTAAAAATGTATGCGATGGTCTATGATTTTCGATTGGCTACGGAATGCGATGCCGCCTATATATGGGAAATTCTTGAAAAGGCTATTCAGCGCAGAAAGGAGAGTGGGAGCGAACAATGGCAGGATGGCTACCCTAATCCTGAGGTAATTACTCATGACATTGCAAGAAAGAAAGGATATATACTTACAGAAAATGACTGTTTAGTGGGATACGTGTCAGTCGCGATTAATGAGGAACCGGAATATGTTCGATTGAGAGGGAAGTGGCTAACTAATGAAGGTTTTGTGGTTTTCCATCGTTTGGCTGTGGCTGAATCACATCTTGGAAAGGGTTGTGCCAATCAGATTTTCAAGTGGATTGAGGAATTTGCTAAAAACAGAGCGATCAAAAGTATTAAAGCGGATACAAACTTTGATAATATTCCGATGCTCAGACTTTTTGATAAACACGGTTACGTTTATTGTGGTGAAGTTAGTTTTCGGGGGTCTCCGCGTAGAGCCTATGAAAAATTACTCCATTTCTAATCTGATTTTTGAAAAAGTTAAGGGTGATTTATGCTTCATTAAACCAGTCTCCTTAGTCCGGTCTCCTTGTTCGTATAATTATTACTTTTGCGATTATTTAGGTCTCATAGTTCAAGGGATAGAATAGAAGTTTCCTAAACTTTAGATACAGGTTCGAGTCCTGTTGAGACCACAAAAATGTCAATAAATCAGGTTTTACAGCTTGTAGCTAAACTTGTTGCAAACAATTTTAGGCGATAAGTGGCACAAGTATCTTTGTTTATCCTGTTGAAAAGTCCCATGAAAGGGGAGTTAATCACAAGAGATTTCTGACCAACTGCCGGATTAAAGAGACTTAAATCCTCACAATTAAATTAATTGTCAATTCGCCATCTCGCTCATAAACTTGATACGCATTAACCTAAGTTCTTCCTCAGTGTAGTCGCCATCAAATTCTCTGTAGGCTTTTTTCAGATCGTCGGAATCGGCTTCAGAGAAATATACGTATATCTCCTCTTGGTTTTCGGGATCAAGAATTTCGTCAATGTAATAATTGATATTTACTTTAGTACCGGATGAAACAATAGCTTCTATTTCTTCTATAACATCTTCCATAGATTTGCCTTGAGCTCTCCCGATATCCTCAAGTGGAAGCTTTCTGTCAATATTCTGAATGAGTTGAACTTTTAACCCTGATTTATTTACCAATGATTTTACCACCATATCCTGAGGGCGCTCAATATCGTTGTCTTCGACATAATGTTTAATTAAAGCCACGAACGGCTCGCCATAACGTGTAGCCTTGCCTGCGCCAACACCCTGAATAGTTGTTAATTCATCGATAGAAACCGGATATTGAAAGCACATATCCTTCAGAGAAGGCTCCTGGAATATCACAAAGGGTGGTATATTTTTTTGTTTGGATAGAGATTTTCTTAGATCGAGCAACATTTCATATAACGTTTCATCAAATGCTCCTCCTTTAGCATTTAACGTGACTACTCCTTCATCATCGTCCGTGTTTGAAAAATCACGCTCCTTCATTAAGCTAAACGATTGAGGATTACTCGAAAATTGTTTTCCTGATTCAGATAATTTGAGCGTTCCATAGGTTTCAATATCCTTGTAAAGTAGACCGGAAACAATCGTTTGTCGAATTACTGCATTCCAAAAATGTTCATCTTTATCTTTACCTGTTCCAAACCCTGGAAGAGTATCGTGCCGGTAGGATTTAATATCTGAGGTAACATGACCGGACAAGAAGGAACAGTAGTGCTTAGCTTTTTGAGTCTCTTGAAGGTCACGAACTGCTTCGAGAAGTAGTAAAACATAATTTTTCCCTTCCGTTCTTTCTCGCGGATTTCTGCAATTATCGCAAAATTCATTACATTGCTGTTCATTGAAGTTTTCTCCAAAATAATGAAGGATAAATTTTCTCCGGCATACCGAAGTTTCAGCATATGAAACGATCTCACTTAATAATTGACGACCTATTTCCTGCTCTGAAAGCGGTTTCCCCTGCAAGAATTTTTCAAGTTTTTCAATGTCCTTGTAGCTGTAAAATGCGATACATTCGCCTTCACCACCATCTCTTCCGGCTCTTCCCGTTTCTTGATAGTAACTTTCTATTGACTTTGGAATATCATGGTGAATCACGTAACGTACATCAGGCTTATCAATACCCATTCCAAACGCAATGGTTGCAACAATAACATCAGCCTCCTCCATGAGAAACATGTCCTGATGTCTTGCTCTTGTCGTCGAATCAAGTCCTGCATGATAAGCTAAAGCATTGATTCCATTTACCTGAAGTAGTTCCGAAAGTTCTTCTACTTTTTTTCTGCTTAAACAATAGATAATACCACTTTTTCCCTCTTTTGAACGAATATATTTGATAATTTGCTTCTCAACATCTCTCTTGGGCCGCATCTCATAGTAAAGATTGTCTCTGTTGAACGACGATTTAAAAACCGTTGCGTCAAGCATATTGAGATTCTTCTGAATATCGTACTGAACTTTCGGGGTAGCAGTAGCAGTCAAAGCTATAATGGGTACTTTGGATATTTTTTCAAATATTTCACGCAGTCGTCTGTATTCCGGTCTGAAATCATGTCCCCATTCAGATATGCAATGAGCTTCATCGATGGCGAAGAAGGATATATTTACGGAAGTTAAAAAATCTATATTCTCTTTTTTGGTCAAGGATTCGGGTGCTACATAGAGCAGTTTGGTTCTTTTTTCTTTAATGTCACGCCTAACTTTGGTTATTTCTGTTTTGGATAATGAAGAGTTTAAAAAATGTGCAACGCCTTCATCATTATTGACATTTCGCACAGCATCAACCTGATTTTTCATCAGTGCGATAAGAGGAGAAACAACAATTGCTGTACCATTCGAAAGCATCGCCGGTAATTGGTAACACATTGATTTTCCACCACCTGTAGGCATTATAACAAAAGTGTTTTTGCCACTGAGAACATTTAAAATAATACCTTCTTGTTCCCCCTTAAAATTGTCAAATCCGAAATAGTTGCGAAGCGCAATTTTAAGATCTTGTGATGTCATATCGTGATACTGTTTTATTTGATAAGGGAAATTAGGAAAAATATAGGAATTATACTGCAAATAGTTCACATTTTTTTGAATTAGTGAAAATTCTGACGAACACCAGAAAGTGAAGGCGAATGGTTTCCCATTGCTTGAGGGTATTGTTTATTTTTGCACAGTAATGAACAAGGATAATAATATGTCATTTCTTGAGCATCTTGAAGAGCTAAGATGGCGACTTGTGCGAATGGCAATCTGTATTTTTTTGGTCGGAACAATACTTTTTGTTTTTCAGGAATGGATCATGAATACAATTTTTCTTTCGATGAGCAAAAAAGAGTTTGTTACTTTCCGATTGCTTTGCGAATGGTTCCATGTTTGTGTCAGTGAGATACCTGTGCGTTTCCAAAGTCAGGAAATGTCAGGCCAATTTAGTTATGCGATGATGATGAGTATCATGGGGGGTGTAGTTCTATCATTTCCGTTTATATTCTATCAGATTTGGGCTTTTGTTAAACCCGGATTGCGGGTTAATGAGAAAAAGACTACGAAGGGAATTGTATTTTGGGTAAGTATTCTCTTTTTCGTTGGAATCCTGTTTGGTTATTTCATCGTAGCTCCACTCTGCGTTCAATTTTTTGGCACCTATCAAATTAGCGGGCAAATTGAAAATATTTTTACGGTGAACTCCTACATCAGTACTATTCTTTCGACGGTATTTTATTCCGGATTACTTTTTCTGCTGCCTGTGGTCACCTATATTTTTGCTTCTCTGGGAGTTATTACGCCTGAATTTTTGAGAAAGTATAGAAAACATGCTGTTGTGGCTGTGCTTATATTGGCGGCTGTAATTACTCCCCCTGACGTTATTTCGCAAATATTGGTTTCCATTCCGATTCTTCTTTTGTACGAAATTGGAATTATTGTCGCTCTTCGAGTGGTGCGTAATCGTTTGAAAGACGAAACCAAGGGTTGATGTAGATGAACTACGGGTCTAAAAATATTTTTTTTCTATTGGTTTTAGTTGTCCTCTTTTTTGCTCCAATGGCAAATGCTCAGCGGACTAGAATTCATGGTACAGTTTGGGATTCCAACAGCGGAGAACGATTGCCCTTTGTTAAAGTTCAATTTAAGAATTCTAAGATGGGAACGCTGACAGATACCTTGGGCCGTTATGAACTGGATACATATTATGCAACGGATTCTGTTCAGTTTATTTTGAATGGATATCTTACTTATACGGTTGTTGTAGAAGTAGATAAAGATCATGAAATCTATGTGAAAATGATCACCCAGGTTGCAGAAATACAAGAAATAGTGATTCGCCCTCCTGATGAGCTCCCTTCGACAAGGCTACATAAGCGCGTAATTGCGAATAAGAAAATTAACAACAAAGAAAAGCTTTTGGCTTACCAGTATGAGGTGTACAACAAAATGCAACTCGATCTCAATAATATTGGTGAAAAATTTTCGGATTTCGATGTGGTTAAACGATTGGATCTCGTGATGAATTATTTGAATTCGGGAGATAATGGAAAAAGCATTCTTCCCGTATTGCTAAGCGAGTCACTGTCAAATTTTTATTTCAGAAAGAACCCTAGTATACGTCGTGAAATTGTGCAAGGTAACCGCATCACGGGAATCGACAACCTTCAAGTAAGCCAGTTTCTGGGGGACATTTATCTCGATATCAACATCTATGATAATTACATCAATATGTTCAATCGTGCTTTTATAAGTCCATTGGCTGATTATGCTCGAAGTTTTTACCGCTTTTATCTGGATGATTCCACGTTCATTGACAATAAATGGTGCTACAAACTGAGTTTTGTTCCAAAAAGAACAGGTGATTTGACCTTTCAAGGTGAAATGTGGATTCACGACACCACGTACGCCGTCAAATCGATTAGTGCGCATATGTCGCCCTGGGCCAATATCAACTATGTTCAGGCTGTATATTTCGAACATAATTTCGATCAAGTAGCAAAGGAGGTATGGATGCTTACTAAGGAGAAGATGATCGTGGATTTTAAACTGACCAAGAATACAGAAATTTATGGTTTTTTAGGTAGAAAACTTTCGTCTCGAACTAACTTTGTCATCAATGAAAAGAAAATCGATAGTTTCTATCATACAGACAATACTGTAGAATTTGAAGACAGCGCCAAATTAAGAACGAAAGAGTGGTGGATTACTCATCGCCATGAACCGCTTTCAGAACAGGAGATCGGAATCGTAAACATGGTTGACTCACTCAATAATATGCCTTTTTTTAAACAACTGAAGAATATTAGCTATGCTTTAACTACGGGATATTATCCCATCAGGAAAGTTGAAGTGGGAAATGTATTTTCACTCATAAGCTTTAATCCGGTGGAGAATTTTCGTGCCGGAATAGCACTCCGAACGTCTAACAAGTTTTCCAAGCGACTTGAAATAGGCGGTCGTTTGGGATATGGGTTTAAAGATGACAGATTCAAATACGGTGCTTCTGTGCGCTATAACCTTACACCAAAGAAAAGAGGAATGCTCACCTCTTATTATAATTATGATATTGAACAAATTGGAATTTCCCCTTCAGCTGCCTCTATCGGTTCAACTTTTGGAACTGTGTTTAGAACAGGACCTTTGGATAAGTTAACGTTTGTAAAAAAGGCCGGAATCAATCTTGAAAAAGATATTAAGAAAGATATAGTTCTTTATGGAGGGTTTGAATGGAAGGAGTATATGGCTTTGGGAAAAGCTAATTATATCCAATTAAATAAAATTTCGGGGCAATATGATACGACTCAAAGTATACGGACTAGTGAATTAACCGCACGTATTCGTTGGACAAAAGACGAAGAATTTATCTCCGGAACCTTTGATCGTTCGACCCTTCGATCAAAGTATCCCATTTTTTCAATTCAGGGTATTTTTGGATTAAAGGGCTTTTTGGGTGGACTGTACGATTATCAAAGAATCGAGTTCCAAATGGAGCATAATAGACAAATAGGGTTACTAGGTAGAATTCGCTACGGGGTAACGACCGGATACATTTTTGGTTCAGCTGCTTACCCATTCCTGAAGGTTCATGAAGGAAATCAATCGTATTGGTTACTTACTACCGCATTCAACAAATTAAATTTCTTCGAGTTTGTATCAGATCGCTACATGGGAGGGTTCATTGAAAATCATTGGGAGGGATTGTTCTTTGATCGTATTCCCCTATTAAAAAAATTGGAATGGAGACTCGTAACGACAGGGAGGTTCACCTATGGATCCATAGCTCAAAAAAATCTCGATATTATGAAATTGCCGGATGGAACCAGATTTTTCGGGAATGTACCTTATGTGGAAGCGGCTATTGGAATCGAGAATATTTTTAAGGTAGGTCGAGTTGATCTGGTCTACCGACTTACTCATTTGGATTACGGGATGAAACCTTTTGGTATCCGCGCAAGATGGGCCTTAATTTTTTAAATTTGTTCTAATTTGAAGCTACACACATCACATTTAAAGAAGACATATAAAGGCCGCGATGTGGTCAAGGAGGTAAGCATTGAATTAAATCAGGGCGAGATTGTAGGTCTTCTAGGTCCAAATGGTGCAGGAAAAACGACCTCTTTTTACATAATTGTAGGTTTGGTAAAACCTGATGAAGGAAGGGTTTATCTGGATGAAACAGACATCACTTACTATCCGATGTACAAGCGATCTCAATTGGGCATCGGCTACTTGCCTCAAGAGGTTTCTGTCTTCAGAAAACTTAGTGTTGAGGATAACATTATGGCCATTCTGGAAATGACGGATTTGAATAAGTCGGATCGAAAAGAAAAGTTAGAAAGATTATTAGAGGAATTCAGTCTTACACACGTACGTAAAAATCTTGGAAACCGCTTGTCGGGTGGGGAGAAACGTAGGACTGAAATAGCGCGAGCGTTGGCAACCAATCCCAAGTTTGTATTGTTAGATGAACCATTTGCTGGTGTAGATCCAATTGCTGTTGAAGATATTCAAAGTATCATTTCAGATTTGAGAAAAAGAAATATTGGGATTCTGATCACTGATCACAACGTACAGGAAACATTGTCTATAACTGACAGAGCCTATCTGCTTTTTGAAGGGCGTATACTAAAGTCTGGTACAGCCGAAGAGCTGGCAGCGGATGAACAAGTTCGTAGAGTTTATCTTGGTCAGAACTTTGTCCTTAGAAAAAAATAGTGGATTTTCTATAGAAATTCGTAATTTCACCTCTGAATGGGTTTAATCAGAACTATCAAAATGAAACTTTTATCACTTTCTTCATTCGTTCTCATGTTACTTACATTGGCTTTTTCTTCTTGTAAGAAGACCTGCACTATCCCAACGGATAATGTAAATAAGGGTTGGATTGAGCAAAATGTGCAGGTGCATGCCAAATCAAGCTATTTGACAAATCAAATGAAAGGCAATTATATTGTTACGGGCAGTTCCCCTCTGGCTAATTTTTTTCAAATGAGCATTGATGAAGGAGCAATAAAACCTGTAAATTATAGTAGTTATACGATATTGTGTTACCCCATATTGACGTCATGCAATGCTCAATTTGAAAGAGAGGTGATTTTCGATGCAATAAATGAGGCGGTTCTTTATAAGATAATAGTTACGGAATGTAATGAATGCGAAGAGGAGCGCTTTTCAGAAAACTATGTGTTAGTTCCAAAATTTCCATCCAAATTTAAAGTGTACTACGACATACAGCGTGTCAATGCTGACTAATCTATAAAATTACTTAAGGTTATTGATCAAAAAAGGTCACAGTTTAGTGACCTTGGTTTATTGAAGAGATGTTGTCTTACTTACTTGCTATATCAGAATGATTCATCTGCTCAAGCTTACCGTAAGCATCACAATGTTCCCCGGATGACGTTTTGCAAGATGCCATGACAAGAAATACAAGCATCCCTAAAATTATCAAGGTCAAAGAATTCTTCATTAGAATTAAATTTATTTCATATCAAGTTAACAATCTCAAAAGTAAGACATTTTACTTTGATGAAGCAAAAAATATCCGGGAATTGTTTTTATTTTTAAAGAAATACACTTTGAGCATTCTACAAAATGCAAAGATTCATTCTTCTTCTACTCATTCTCTCCACATTGAATTTATTTGGTCAGATGGATTATAGTTTGTCTTTTTCAAATGATTCCATATATCATATACTTAAACAATACAAAAAAACACATAAAGACAGCAGTTCAATCATTTTCTATTTAAGAAATTTGAGATCAGAAGCAATCAAAAAGGGCTTTCTTCTGAGTTCGTATGACTCGATATATTGGCGTAAGCATGAATGCAGGGTTCATTTATTCCTTGGGCCTCGGTTTAACGATATTTGCCTTAATGTAGAAGGAGCCAAACCCTTAAACTATTCGGTTTTGTCCAAAATCAAGGGGAATAATATTTACAAAATTCCTTTCAGGCCTTCTGATTTGATGAGAATGATAAGGGAAACAGAGGAGACACACCTTAATAAGGGCTACCCTTTTTGTTCTGTGAGAATAAGTGATCTTACATTTGATCCTCCAAATCAACCAAAGGGTAAATTATATATCGATAAGGGTCAGGAATACATATTTACTAAAATTATTGTAAAGGGAGATTCGACTATTTCTGAGGTTTTTATATCCAGTCTGACAGGCATAAAGACCGGGGATAAATTTGATGAATCGAAATTAAAGGGCATTTCTAATATAATTAGACAGATTCCGTTCATTTCAGAAGTGAAACCATACGAGATACTATTTACAGAAAATGGTTGTGAACTTTATTTGTACCTAAGGTCAAATCCAATAAGTTCTGCCAATGGAACGATTGGCTTGCAACCCAATCCAATTACAAATCGGGTGGGTTTAGCAGGGGAGCTCAACCTCAAACTGATTAATTTGTTGAGGCGGGGTGAGATGGCACAATTGAATTGGAGAAGTATTCAGAATCAGACACAATCCATGCAGTTGAAAATGAATTATCCGTTTCTTTTTAAAACGGCCTTCGGTGTTGATGGAACTCTTCAATTGTATAAAAAGGACACTAGTTTTATCGAGGTTAAAAGTACAGTGGGGATACAGTATTTACTTAATACAGGAATATACCTAAAGGCATTTTTTCAGCAATACTCAAATAATTTACTCGCTGGCGCGAAGAATAGTTCTCAATTTCAAAAACTTGCCAATATTACCGTTGGCTCTTATGGTTTATCCCTTGCCGGGCGATCATTAGATTACGCCCCAAACCCGTCTAAAGGAAGGTTATTTCTGTTGGAGGCAGCGATTGGAAGTCGAAAATCTAAATATGGTGAAAGTTCAAATCTCGAACGGAGCACTACATATCGTTTTTGTTTGCAAATGGAATGGTATCTTTCCCTTGCACGGCGACATGTTTTCAGATTTTCCTCAGCTAATGAATTCTATTATGCTCCCGTCATGTATGAGAATGAGATCTTTCGATTTGGAGGGCAATTAAGTTTACGTGGTTTTAACGAAGATGATCTGTTCGCCTCTGCGCGCACTGTCACAACCTTTGAATACCGTTATTTGCTGGATAAAAACTCCAATTTGTTTATTTTTTACGATCAGGGGTATTACGAAAACAGTGTTGGGGTCTATCGTAAAGATCACCCTTTTGGATTTGGCGCGGGCTTATCCTTTGGAACTGGGCTAGGGATTTTCTCTTTGTCCTACGCTCTTGGTAGCCAACAAAACAATCCTATCTTACTGAGAAATGGTAAAATACACTTTGGTTATATTGCCTATTTTTAGCTTGATTTAGTTCATCTGTAATGAACGATTCTGTGCTGTAACATAGTCTTATTATTCTTCTGCTTATTATTGGATACTTTGTAAATGAGAACAAGAAGATTATTGGTGATTTGAAAGTTTCCTTCAGAGCATTTGAGCAATTTATCAAAGAATCGGATGAATCCGTTGAGGTCAGAAGTGAGGAGTAGATTTATTTTCTGTTTTGCTGCATGGATAAGCGAATCTCTTTCATAAACTCCGAGGCGTATACAAAATTAAGGACCTCCTTATTTTCTGTTGTTATGATGCTTTTACTGTCTCCTTCCCACCAATTCTTTCCTTCATGAATAAACATAACGTGATCTCCAATTTCGATTACACTGTTCATGTCGTGCGTAATTACTACGGTCGTAATGTTATACTCGTAAGTAATCTCTTTAACTAATCCGTCAATAATGATAGAAGTTTTCGGATCCAGACCAGAATTGGGTTCATCACAGAATAAGTATTTGGGATTCATGGCTATTGCACGAGCAATACCTATGCGTTTTTGCATACCACCGCTACATTCGGAGGGGAAGAGTTCTGATACATTTTTCAGATTGACACGATCCAGACAAAAATCTACTCGGGTTTTCATCTCTTTCTTTGTCATCTTGGTAAACATACTCAAAGGAAAACGGACATTTTCTTCTACAGTCATGGAATCAAACAATGCAGCGCCCTGAAATAACATACCTATTTCCTTTCGGATCTCCGTTCGTTCTTGTTGATTCATTGCAGAAAAATCACGGCCGTCGAAAAGAATCTGACCTGAGTCGACTTCATGCAATCCCACGATGCACTTGGCAAGAATAGATTTACCATGTCCGGATTGCCCGATAATGAGATTTACTTTTCCTTGCTCGAACTGAGTCGAAATATCGGACAAAACATTTTTTGCCCCAAATGATTTATTAACTCCTTTGACCTCGATCACAAAAGCATGAGTTGAGTTATGATAAAATTTGCTATGAGAATGGCAATACTGCTATTTACTACTGCCTGAGTTGAGGATCTTCCAACATCCAAGGATCCCCCTTTGGTGTAGTAGCCGTAAAAAGAGGCGATAGATACAATTAGAAATCCAAAGACAACAGTTTTGGTTAATGCATAATAAATATTGTACACATCAAAGAAGGATCTAATTCCCAAAATATAGGTTTCTGTAGAGAGCAATCCGGATAAAAGAAGTGCTAACCATCCTCCTATCATGCTTAAAAACATGGAGAAGATGACTAAAACAGGAAAGAAAAATACAGCAGCAAGAACTTTTGGTAAGACCAGAAAACCTAAAGAATTTACACCCATAATCTCCAGGGCATCAATTTGCTCAGTTACGCGCATGGTACCAATTTCTGAGGCTACATTCGATCCTACTTTTCCAGCTAAGATCAAAGATATTATGGTAGGAGAAAATTCTAGAATGGTACTTGATTGGGTAATATATCCAACGGTATAAGCCGGAAGGAAGGGGCTGTCAATGTTTGAAGCCGTTTGAAGTGCAATTACGGCTCCCATGAAAACCGACATCAGAGCCACAATCGGGATGGAATTGATTCCTATCGTTTCGATCTCTGAAAATACCCTGCGACGAAAAATACCCGGCTTTTGAGGTTTGGAGAAAATAACCCAAAGCATGAGCATGTATTTACCAATATTGGAAAGCACTTTCATCGGGTACTAAATTACGCTATATTTTGGTTGCAGATGGCTAGATTTTATGGAATTAATTTAATAAGATAATCACTCTAATCCCACATTAAAACCTGTATCCAGCAGAAGTTTTCCTTCTCTTTTTTCGCTGGAACCGCTAATTTTCAAGCCTTTTATGAGGCTGGTTTTTCCTTTTTGGATGAGGTCGAGCAATTGGGCTTCGGTGAGTTTTTTACCGAGGAGTTCAAACGGTATCTTGAAGCCACATGCTTTGAAATTGGAACAACCTACCGCGGTTTTCCCTTTCATGAGTTTCGCTGTTTTGCATTTCGGACACTCCAGCGATTCCAGGGAAGGTTTTTCTTTGATTGTTCTTGGAGCGCGTTCTTTTTTGGGAGCTTCGGGAGCTGCTAAGGGTTCGACTTGAATGCTGCGGTGGGTATTGAAAATGACCTCATCAGTCACTTCACGAACCATCTGGTAAAGTTCTTGTTTGAATACTTCTGGTTGGTATTCGCCTTTTTCTATTAAGCGTATTTTTCGTTCCCAGTTTCCAGTCAGTTCAGGACTCTTCAACAACTCATTTTGGATGGTATCAATGAGGTCCATCCCCGTTTGCGTGGCGAGGATATTCTTCCGGTTCTTTTCGATGTACCTTCTTCGGAAAAGCGTTTCGATAATATTTGCGCGCGTGGATGGTCGACCAATGCCGTTATCTTTCATTAAGTCGCGCATTTCTTCATCTTCCACCTGTTTGCCCGCCGTTTCCATAGCTCTCAGCAAGGTAGCCTCCGTATACGGTTTGGGTGCTGAGGTTTTTCCCTTGTGAATAAAGGGCTCATGCGGACCTTTTTCCCCTTTGGTGAAGGTGGGGAGCACGCGTTCTTCTTCAGCATGTCCTCCCCCTCGCTCCCCCTCTCCAGGGGGAAGTCCTTGTTCCGTTTCCCGAGCTTGTCGAGGGGTGTTCTTTTCTCTCACTTCTCGCAGCGCAGCGGTCTCGCTTCTCGGCTCCTCATAAACCACTCTCCATCCCGGCTCCAAAATCTGCTTTCCGGTGGCTTTGAACTCCAATTTATCGACTTTGCCAAGAACGGTCGTGTTGCTCACCTTACATTCCGGATAGAATACCGCAATAAAACGCTTGGCGATCAGGTCATAAATCTGGTTTTCAGTTGGCGTGATGCTGCTTGGTTGAATGCCCGTTGGAATAATCGCGTGGTGATCCGTCACTTTTTTGTCATCGAAAACTGTCTTGGATTTTGGAATAGGTTGCTGTAAAAGTGGTTCCGAAAATCGTTTGTAGTATTGCATGTTGCGCAAAATCCCTTCGACTTTAGGATAGATGTCTTCTGAAAGATAGGTGGTATCCACACGCGGATAAGTAACGATCTTTTTCTCGTACAAACTTTGCACGTTCTTTAGCGTATCGTCAGCAGAGAATCCAAATTTCTTGTTGGCTTCAACTTGCAATCCTGTTAAATCAAAAAGTCGTGGATTTCCTTCTTTTCCTTCTTTTTGTTCGAAGGACGTTATTTCGAACTCGTGCTGTTTCAAGTATTCCAGGCCCTTATTAGCCTTTTCTTCCGAAGTCAAACGATCAATCTGACAAAGGAATTCCGTATCGCGATAGCTTGTCTTTAACTCCCAGTATTCAGCTGATTTAAAAGCATTTATCTCTTTCTGTCGCTGCACAATCATTGCGAGGGTAGGGGTTTGCACCCGACCAATGGACAGTGTCGCTTTTCCCTGACCAAATTTCTTCGTAAACGCCCTCGTGGCATTGATTCCTAACAACCAATCGCCGATGGCACGAGCGGATCCCGCAGCATAGAGGTTATCGTACTGCTTGGCATCTTTTAACTTATTGAATCCTTCCTTGATCGCTTCCTCAGTGAGTGATGAAATCCAGAGTCTGCGGATCGGTTTGGCACATTTGGCTTTTAACAAGACCCAACGCTGAATGAGTTCACCCTCCTGACCAGCATCCCCGCAGTTGATTACTTGTTCACATTCCTGAACCAATCTTTCGATGCATGCAAATTGCTTCTGGATTCCAGCATCATCCACCACTTTGATTCCGAAGTTCTGCGGAATAATCGGGAGGTCCTCCAGTTTCCAGTATTTCCAGTTCTCTTTGTAATCGTGTGGTTCCTTCAGCGTACACAAATGTCCAAACGTCCAACTGACCCAATAGCCGTTGCCTTCCCAGTAGCCATCCTTTCTAGAACGTGCCCCGAGGATTTCAGCGATGTCTTTCGCTACGGAAGGTTTTTCGGCGATGCAGAGGATCATATTTTAAAGTAATGTTTCACCGTAAACGAAGCCTCGTTCTTTTCATCCTTTTCGTGGCGAAAGAGCTCCGTCACCTTCCATTCCTCCTCATTGAATTCAGGAAAAAAGGTATCAGCCCCATAAACGGCATCCACATGCGTGATGAACATTTCATCTAAGCAATTTAAATCCAGTGCCATGCGGTAGATTTCCCCGCCGCCAATCACAAAAAAGATACGTTCATCGTCCTTATAATGCTCCAGACACGTTTTCAACGAATGGAAGACACGAGCCCCTTCATGCGTAAACGATTCATTACGAGTCAAAACCACATTTTCCCTCCCTGGAAGCGGACGAAATCGTTCAGGGATTGAATCCCAGTTCTTTCGACCCATCAACACGATCTGACCAGCTGTTGTTTCTTTGAAGAATTTCATATCTGCAGCCAAATGCCACATGAGATCGTTGTTCTTTCCGATTCCACGGTCTTTATCCATTGCTACGATGAGTTTTACGGTCATTCTGTATGTTTGTGTTTGGTTTTGAGCTACTTAGTTAATATTCAGCGTTGTATTCAGGATGAAAATCGTATTTGGGTATGAGGACATTAATCTCGGTTTCTATAGAACCATCTCGATGAATGTAAATGATCGAATAAAAATTTTCTCTTTCGGAGATTAGACCAATACACCTGTTCCTGACTTCATTTAAAATCTTGTTCTCAACTTGAAAGTCATTGGTGTACCTTGAGAGTTGCTTTACATTGATGATTTTTTCATTTAATACAGAATAGACAAGTATTCGTCTTTCTTTTGGAATAATTAGTTTCATCAGATGAAATTTAAACCGCCACTGCCCCTTTAATATGCGGATGTGGATCGTAGCCCACCAAATCAAAGTCCTCGTAGTTGAAACTAAAAATGTCTTTCACATTTGGATTGATTTTCATTGTTGGCAAAGGCCTGCAATCTCTGGAAAGCTGCAACTCAACTTGCTCAAGGTGATTTAGGTAAATATGGGCATCTCCGAATGTGTGCACGAAATCGCCTGGTTCCAGATCACACACCTGCGCCAGCATCATGGTTAGTAATGCATACGAAGCAATGTTGAAAGGAACCCCAAGGAAGGTATCTGCACTTCTCTGGTACAACTGGCAGCTCAACTTTCCGTCAGCTACATAAAACTGGAACAAGGTATGACATGGGGGCAAAGCCATGTTGTCGACATCCGCTACGTTCCATGCGGAAACAATGTGCCTTCTGGAATCGGGATTGTGTTTTAAGGAATGAACCAACTTCGTAATCTGATCGATCGTACCTCCGTGGCCATCCGGCCAGCTACGCCACTGATGACCGTAAACCGGACCTAAGTTTCCATGCTCATCAGCCCATTCGTCCCAGATGGATACGTTATTGTCTTTCAGGTATTTGACGTTTGTGTCTCCTTTCAAGAACCAAAGCAACTCGATAATTATCGAGCGAAGGTGCAATTTCTTGGTCGTAACCACCGGGAATCCTTTGGAAAGATCAAAACGCATTTGGTAGCCAAAAACTGAAATTGTTCCTGTACCCGTTCTATCTTCTTTACGCGTTCCATTTTCCAGAATGTGCTTCAGAAGGTCGTGGTATTGCTTCATTGTTATTGATTATTTGCAATTCCGAAATTACGAAAAACGACCTTAAAGCGACCGTGGAAGTTTTCAAGAAAAAGGCAGTTTTATTAACGGTTAATGAATCCTATGAATGCTGCGATTCAATTGGTTGCCGAGCAAACCTAAGAATAAGGCTATCCAACTCAATCCTCCCAGCCATAAACTCTTCTTCCAGATGGGTGCATTGAATTTAAAAATCACTTTTCCTTTTTGGTCTGCAGGAATTTCAACAGCCATAAAAGCCTCATTGGCTTGATGTATTTTTAGAAGTTTTCCATTCAACTCTGCAGACCATCCTGCATGAAAATTCTGATTTAAAACTAACAGATCTGACTTCTTGCTTTCGTTCTCGACCTTTATGGAAAACGTATTGAATCCAATGTGTGGTTCTTTGATGTGAAGCGTATCTCTGTTGATTGAAATTACTTCATCGAACTTCCAAAGGCAATTTGCGCGTTTTATTGTGTCTTTTTTCAGATCAATGCGTCCTGAAATTTCATAAAATAATGGATTCTCTTTGGCTAATTCCAGTCCGCCATTTTGTTCGACGAGATTAAACCGAATAAATTGTGTTTGATTGTGTCCGTCAAACGTAAGGGATTTATGGTAGGTAGCCGTATTGCGCCATAAGCCCATCATTTTAGGTTCATAATTTTCTTCTAATTCTTTATATGGAACCTTAGCAGAATGCTGATTGGGGTGCTCACGCAGCGAGTTGAAATAAGCTTCATAAGCTGTTCGTTTGTAGGGGTAATGCACTGTAGCCGGAAGGGTCACTTGACTGTAAAATAGTAAATCGATGACTACAATTACCAGAAGCCATTTTATAGGTTTTCTTTTCCAAATAACGTAAATTGTGGCAAGGCACAGTGGTATTACGACTATCGTGTTTAATAGGAAATAGGACTTCATGTAGTGTTCTTTCCAATCAGTTGTTGGCGCATGCCACGAAAACAGTTCTTTTAAGTCGTTCGTATATGGATGCACAATACTCCAAACGAAAATTGCATTTGTGATGACCAGAAAAAAAATAAGTATCCACTTCAGCAAATTAGTATGATGTCCTTGCATCCAACGTTCTATACCGATTCCTCCAAGCAAAACCATGAAGAGTATAAAGTGAGCTCGGAAAAGGGATGGATGACGAAACAAACCAAAGCCGGGAATTTCATAAATCAATCGATAAAGAGGTGTGTTCCCCCCGGCGCTTATCAACATAAAGATTACCACCCCTGTCCATAAGATAGCGACTTTTCTTTCTTTCATGTAACGCAAACTAAAAAGACAAAACAGGAAAGGTAGCCAACCGATATAGGCACTGCGCATAGTAAGGCTTGTTGCCTTAAACCATTTGGAGTCAGCCAATGTGGGATATGGATATAAGAAAGAGAACCAAGAACGAAAATTAAAGGGATTCTGTAATAAATAGGGTCCATAGTCAAGAGGATTGGATCGGCCGAAATAAGGCAAAAAATCAATTACAGAAATAATATATGGCAACAATAAAAGAACAAGCATTCCTACGAAAAGTGGAAGTTGCAACCCCCATCTTCGTAAGGGGAGTTTAACTTTATTCTTTAGATTGAACCACACAAAGATCAATGTTATTCCAAGCAAAAGATAGACTAAGATAATCGTGTAGGCAGGACTGGCGGTTGTTACCTCCAAGGCGATGAAAAATACAGTCAAGAATAGATTTTTCCAGTTTCCGGTTTTTAAAAGGAGCCAGAAATGATAGAGGATAAAGGGTAAAAAAGCAGCTCCCGCAAGAAAAATCATGATTTGTGATGTGCCCAGCATGAATCCTGAAAGCCCGTAGCTGATCCCAGTCATAAATCGAGATATCCTTAATGAAAAGAATAATCCGGAGAGTTGATAAGCTCCTAAAGCTGCCAGCACTGCATAACTCAATAATTCGATTGTTAATGAGGTGGGTGTATATCCTCCGCACCACATAAGTAGTTGTACAAATGGATTATACATTCCGTTCTGCATATCTGAATAGGCGGGGTAGCCCATATGTTGATACGGATTCCATAAGGGAAGATGGCCGTGGATCTCAGACCAACTTACAAAATAACGGTAGGGTAAATAACAATCGATATTATCCCATTTCGAAACAAATAGGAATGAAGAAATCGGCCACCATGCCAGAAGCACCAATCCAATGAGGAGCAACCGAATATCATTTTTTTTGAAAAAAACTTTGAAAATCCCCATATTCCTGATCCGAAGTTAACCAAAACCGCTTCATATTGACTGCGTTCTTCAAATCCCGTACATTTGTCGGTGTGAAACAATGGATTGTTTTTGGTTTGATCTGTTTGGGAGGCTATGCTCTTGGTCAGAAATCTGTTGGGTTGAAAAGTAAATTTTTCGGAACGTACAAAGGCGTTATATCTTCATTTCAGCTTGATTCAGGCAAAGAACTGGTAGATGTGGATTCATCGGAAATACAGGTAATTATTACCGATTCTACTTTGGATGTTTCGGTAGGTGAAAATCAGCTCAAAGGCACTTACAAGGTCATGTTCGAGGCGGAGACGTACTATTTGCTTGATGGTCAGCTTGATGGTCAGTTAGTCGATGAGCGTATAGTTGTGTACAAAAAAGGAAGGAAGATCTCACGAGAGGGTCTGTATCCCCAGCCAAGTGTTACACTCTATCGATCTAAAGACTAGTTTAATAGGGCAGGGACACTGTAAAAGTCGTTCCCTCTCCAGGTTTACTTTTAACATCGATCTTGCCTCTATGGGACACGATAATCAGTTTTACATAGTAAAGTCCAAGTCCAAACCCTTTGACATTGTGTAAATTACCAGTTGGCACACGGTAGAATTTATCAAAGATCATTTTCAGGTCTTCGCGTTTGATGCCAATACCATTATCTGCAATTTCGATGACCAGTCCTTTTTTATCATTTGTCGTTTTTACGCATATCTCCGGTTTCTTGTCGCAGTACTTTACGGCATTGTCGAGAAGATTGTAGATGACATTTGTTATGTGGACAGGATCAGCGTGAATAAGCGGTGTTCCGGCTTGAAGGTCCAATTGAATATGTCCACCTTGCTCCAATTGGTTGATGTCAAAATTTTCCTTTGCTTCTGTTAACAATTCGTGCACATCTATCGTTTCCTTTTTCAGGGTAAGCTCTTCTTTGTCAAGTTGGGCCACGTTCAACACACGTTCAACCTGATTCTCGAGACGTTTATTCTCTTTATAAATGATGCTCGCGTATCGTTGTAATTTCTCCGGATCCCTACTGAAATCAGAGCGCATTAGCATTTCACTTGAGAGTCCGATCGTTGAGATTGGTGTTTTTAGTTCGTGAGTCATATTGTTGATGAAATCCGTTTTTACTTCGGAAAGACGTTTCTGACGCAAGATGACTGTGATGGTGTAGCCAAAAAAGATCATGACCAGAACGACTATAATCATCACATAGATCCAGGAAGAGATCAATTCAGCAGGTTCTTCAATGGCTCGGGCCATCACATGGGGAAAGACTACAGTAAAGTAATGTCCATCTTTCTTCCAGGGCAGTTTTGCCGAAGTGATGCCGGTCATCGTATCGGAAGCAGGGGCATAGCCTGTTGATTTTGCGAATTTAATCAGGTTTCCGAAAACAATGGAGTCACTGAAACAATCATAAATCCCGTATTGGAAATCCTGATTGATACTTTGGTCATAAAACTGACGTTTGAGCAATGTTTCGAGGTAGAATGGGTGGAGTTCTTCATTGATATCCACCACAAAATAATTCGTCCGAATCTGCTTTACGGCTCCGTAAAGATCGGAACTGTCAGATTTTGATGTAGAGATTTCTTCGAGTACATTGCGCAACGCGATATGTGCCTGCTCTGAAAATTGTTTCAGATTTAGGCTGTCTTCCTTCTGCTGAATTGCGATATTCGTTTGCTGAAGTGCAATTGTTTTTCGCATCCAGACCACCTGAACAACAAGGATACTGGCGAGGGAGATGATCCCAAGCACCACCACCGCATTGATGTTCCTACGGATCATAAATTAGTAGGATTCCATTTCCGGATCGATTTCGTCAGCCCAAGCAAGAATTCCGCCTGTTAGGTTGTAAAGATTTGTGAACCCAAATTGTTGCTCCAAAAATCCAATTGCATTTCCACTGCGCGCGCCGGAACGACAATGTATCACGACTTTCTTGTCTTTGGATATCTCGTCCACTCTGGAAGGTACTTCCGCAAGCGGTATCGAAAGCGCACCCAGTGAACAGATATCAATTTCGTAGGGTTCTCTAACATCGATCAACTGGAAATCTTCCTTGTTGTCGATCATTTCTTTCAATTCGTGTACAGTTATTGTTTTCATATTTAAAAGTTTACAGTTTAAAGTGTTCCAATTCTATAAAATGTTCTCGCGCTGAATCAGAGGAAAACTTGGGATGTTCGAAATAGAAGCATCATAAGCATACCAAAGAGAATGGAAGCACATACCAAGTGTGAAATTTGAATTAATCCGGGCATATCTGCATAGGCAAGTAAAACCCCACCCGTCAATTCGAGGGCCAGCATGATATATGCAGAACGTAAGAGCCAAAGTTTTCCTTCCTTTTCATTGCGCCAAATCATATATGTCATGAGGATCAAAACAAGCCATGAAAAACTCCGATGAATGAAAAACGACCACCCTATTTTGTCTGTCCAGACTTCGCGACTAAAACCCGCGCGGACGAGTTCATCAACATATTCCCTCACTTGAGTACCCAAAATCATCTGGTAGAATGTAATTACAAAAACAATCAATGACAAGACCTGCATCGTCTTATTCAACGAGATCTTTTTGTTCTGTAAAGGACTAACAAGATGAATTACATAAAGTTGTATTGCAATAATGATTAAGGCGAGGAGCATATGGACAGTAATTGTCCATGGGACGAGGTTGGATGCAACAACTATTGAACCGAACCAAGCTTCTATTCCCATCAACACAAGATTGATAATTGATAATCGAATTATTCTTTCCTTGCGATATTTTATGAGGATCCAGAATAATCCAATGAGCATGAGGTTGCCTGCCAAGAACCCAAATAAACGGTTAATGTATTCTGTCCATGTTTTTCGTGCGTTGAAGGGCTCCTCCTTCAACAAAGACGGATCATTCAGGATAGTCGAAGCAGTTTCCTTTAAACCGATGGATTTTAGAAAGCGACAAAACTTTTCAATTTTTCCTTCGCGTTTTTCAAGGTACAACTTCCGATAATCTGTAGGTAATTGATCAGCCTCGGTAGGCGGCACCCATTGCCCAAAGCACTTCGGCCAATCAGGACAACCCATGCCTGAACCCGAAATCCGAACAAAACTGCCTGCAACAACGATGAGATATATGAAAATCAAAGTGATCCAGTTAAAACGAACAAATGCTTTTGAGAATGGCATGGGACAAAAGTAATAAGGATTCGAAATAAGAAGGAATTGGTCTACCTATTTCATCTTCATTCCTACCTTTGACGAATGAAGTGTTGTATTATTGGTTGTGGCTGGTTAGGAAAACCTTTAGCCATCAGTTTGGTGTCCGAGGGATACGAGGTTTTCGGCTCAGTCAGAAATGCGGATCGTCTCGAGGAGTTACGTGAAAACCATATAAATGCCTTTTTGTATGATGGTAGTGCTTACACTGAGATTCCGGAAGAACATCGAACTTCCGACTGGCTTATTATTTGTTTTCCTCCTTCAAAATCAAGTAATTATAGTCAACAGGTAGAAAGCCTAGTGAGTCAAATTTCACCTAATACTCAGATTCTATTTACAAGTACCACGGGGGTCTATTTTCAGGATGAATTTGTTAATGAAAGTAGCGAGGTCAAAAGAGATCATATCGTTTATCTTTCAGAACGAATTGTCATACAGTCGGGTAGGGAATATGTCATACTTCGTCTAGCAGGATTAATTGGTGGGGAGCGTCATCCGGTAAAGCAATTATCAGGAAAAACACTCGAAGATGGTCAACATCCTGTAAATCTCGTTCATCGTTCAGATGTGATTCATGCCGTTTTAAGAGTTGTTGCATCCGGTATAACAAATCACATATTCAATGTCGTTTACCCTGATCATCCCAGTAGAGGGGTATATTATACTCAAATGGCGATGAAAATGCAGCTTCCTTTACCAGAATTTCATTTTGGAAATTCATCTGGTAAAAGAGTCGATGGATCAACGATTGAAGGGGTATTGAAGTTTACTTATAGTCAACCTATTGATCAATTCGACAGCAAATTTTAATACATTTTTTGACAACCTTTCACACATATTTGCGTTTCCAATTGGCAATGAGAGCATTCTTGTTTATTAGTGCGCTAGCAATAAGTATTTCCTTAAAGGCTTCTCATATAGTTGGCGGAGATATCTACTACAATTGTATCGGAAAATTTGATGGAGCTTACAAGTATGAAATTTTTATAACGATATATCGGGATTGCTTTTCAACCGGTGCTGCATATGATGACCCCCTCATTTTGGCTATTTATCCTGAAGGCAGCACAAATTGGGATCAAATAGCTTATATTCCATTTACCGGAAGTGTTGTTCTTCCAATTGAATTAAACAATCCTTGTGGCACTGCGCCATCAAACCTTTGCGTTGAAAGAGCCATATATTCCACGATTATTGTCTTGCCGCCAAGGTCCGGAGGCTACAATATTACCTATCAACGTTGCTGTCGCGGACCGGCCGTTAATAATTTGATTTCCCCGGAGGATACCGGTCTTACACTTACCACACACATTCCCGGGAGCGAAACGGGTGCTTTTGTCAATAGTAGTCCGCATTATAAAAATTACCCTCCGTTGTTGCTTTGCAGCAATGATCAATTGGTTTTTGATCATTCGGCAACGGATCCTGACGGCGATGTGCTCGTATATTCGCTCGTAACTCCTTTGGCTGGCGCAGACCCCAATTCTCCCGCGCCTAATCCGCCTCCGGCTCCTCCATACGCTCCGGTCGTATGGTCTTCTGCTTTTGGTGCCACTGCGCCTTTGGGTCCGGGTTCAAGCACCTTAATAAATGCAAATACGGGCCTACTGACTTGCAGTCCTCAAATGCTCGGAATTTTTGTCGTCGGTGTTCGTGTTCAAGAATACCGCAATGGGGTATTAATCGGTCAGACAGTACGCGACTTCCTTTTCAAAGTCCTCAATTGTAATATCAAGCTTTCTGCTATTCTGCCTTTGCAAGAACAATTGTCTTCGTTTAAGTCTTATTGTCAGGGATTGACCGTAAATTTTGAAAACAAATCTTATGGAGGGTCTGTTTACAAGTGGGATTTTGGCGTAGGAGGTACAACTACTGACGTGAGCAACCAGTTTGCACCCTCTTTTACTTATCCTGCACCGGGTACGTACAATGCCACGCTTGTGGTTAATCCGGGGGAGGCCTGTTCAGATACAGCCCGCATGCTCGTTAAAGTAAATAATCCTTTTACTGTATCCTTTCAAACAAAGGATTCTGTATGCGTGAAGGGGAATAGTTTTGATTTCTACGGTCAGACTACTGGTGCAAATGCAACATCCTATGCCTGGAATTTTGGCCCGCATGCTTCAGTTACTTCTGCCACGACAAAAAATGTGATGGGGGTTACGTTCAATACATCGGGAACTATTCCAATTAATATTGAAGCGAAAAATGAGTATTGTAACGCTTCGTATACTTCAGATATCGTTATATTTCCGGAACCTTTAGCGTCCATTGACATTGAGGACGGATATGAATGTAAGGGCTTAACTGTTACATTTGGAAATTCCTCCTCCGGTATTAATTCCAGTGCCTGGGATTTTGGTCTGTCGGGATCAGTAGATGACACGAGCTCTTTGTATACACCCACTTTTACCTTTCCGAAAGCGGGGACATACCATGTGACACTCATCGGTGGTTCAACGGGTGCATGTGTTGACACGTCAAAGGCAATTATAACGGTTAATGAATTACTTTCGGTTTATTTCACACATAATGATTCACTTTGTTTAACTGACAATAGTTTTTGGTTTGATGGTATAATGACCGGTCCGATTTCGACCCAATTTCAGTGGGATTTTGGATCCGATGCTACTCCCGCAGTATCTTCAGCTCCGGATGTGAGTGGGGTGGTTTTTGATTCTTCAGGCATACACATGATCACTTTAAAGGCATGGTTTGACAACTGCTATGCGTATGCGACTGACCGGATATTTATTTACTCTGTTCCTGAGATTGATTTTACAGTTGTCCCCGGTCCAAGATGTGTTCCGGCAATAGTTCAATTTCAAAATCTCAGTCGGGCCGATTCTCCAATGGATTTTACGTGGACCTTTGGTGATGGAGACAGTTCAATAGCGACTAATCCTTTCCATGTTTACGAAAATACAGGTAGCTACAGTGTAGTATTGAAGTTGTCTACATCAGAGGGTTGTGTGGACACACTTTTTTTGCTCAAACAGGATTTAATCACTATTCATTCTTCACCGCAAGCTAATTTTAGTGTGGATAAATTGGTTACTGATATTTGCAATGCCCATATTCAGTTTACAGATGAATCCGTTGGGGCCACTTCATATTATTATAGCTTTGATGATTCTGGCTCTGAGTCATCCGAGCGTAGTCCATCACATGTCTACCAAAGAGGGGGGACACGCTATCCCATGCAAGTGGTAACGAATGAATATGGATGCAAAGACACCAGTTATCAAAAATTAACCATCGAACCCTTCTCCATCTATCTGCCCAATGCTTTTACGCCTGATGGGAACCAGTTCAATAATCAGTTTAATGGTGTTTTCGGTTTGGAGGTTTATGCTTGGGAATTAAGTCTTTATGATAAGTGGGGAGAATTGATCTATCAGTCAAATGATCCAAAGGTGGGTTGGGATGGAACTTTCAAAGGCAAACTAGCGCAGGATGGGATATATACATATTTGTTACGGTATATATCCTGTAATCAAATGGAGGAATGGCAAACGCTTACCGGACATGTTAATTTGTTGCGTTAAGCACTCGCACTTATCCCTACTGCCCAAATATTAAGAGAATCTCATAACTTCAAATAGATTAAATTTTTATTGATCTATTTAGCTGTTGAGAATTATTCGACGTAGCTTAATTTCAGCATATTTGAGCTGCCCATATCCTCAAGTGGAATGGATGCAACATTGATTACCAGATCTCCCTGTTCAAGCAATCCTTCTCGTTTCAAAAGGTATTTGATATCCGCAATCGTATGATCGGTGCTAATTAGCTTGTCGTAAAAGAAGGCACGTACCCCCCAAACAAGATTTAATTGTGTGAGAATGTTCTTGTTACTGGTAAATACATAAATAGGAGCCTTTGGACGCTGAGATGCAATCTTATAGGCCGTGTAGCCGGAGAATGACATGGTTAAAATTGCATTGGCCTCTACTCGTTGTGACAAACGACAGGCATTGAAACAAATACTATCCGTAATGAATCTGGACTGGTCACGTTCAGGAATTTCCTCTTTGTTATATATTCCCTCAAATTTTTCCATTTCAACTACAATGTTTGACATGGTTTTGATGACCTCTACAGGATGTTTACCTACCGAAGTTTCCCCTGACAACATCACCGCATCAGCACCATCCAAAACAGCGTTTGCCACGTCATTTACTTCAGCCCGAGTAGGAGAAATATTAGTAATCATACTCTCCATCATTTGAGTAGCAACGATAATTGGCTTAGCTTGCAGCACACATTTTTTAATGAGCATTTTTTGAATGATTGGAACATTTTGATATGGAACCTCTACCCCGAGATCACCTCGCGCCACCATCAGGCCATCCGTTTCTCGAATGATTTCATCTATTTCTTCAATGGCTTCAGGCTTTTCGATTTTGGCGATGACTTTTGCCTTTTTCTTTGCGGAGGCGATTAGATGTTTCAGTTCAATAATATCTCTTGCCGAACGTACAAAGGAGAGACCTATCCAGTCTACATCCTGTTCCAAAGCGAACTCAAGATCGAGTAAATCCTTATTGGTAAGCGAAGGCATTGTAATCCGGGTATTCGGAAAATTTACACCCTTCTTTGAAGACAAGATACCACCATGAATTACTTTTGCCTGAATGGAAGATTTGCCATCAGTGGAGACTACTTCTAACGTTATCTTGCCATCATCCAGCAATATGCGCTCACCTGGCTTAACATCGGCAGGCAGATCTGAATAATTGATCGAAAAACACTTGCTCGTTCCGAGGATCTTCTCTGTTACAATCTTAATGTTGTTGCCATTTACTAGCTCAATGCCATTGTTTTCCATTTCGTGCGTTCGAATCTTTGGACCCTGCAAATCTGCCAGAATAGCTATGTTAAAGCCCGTTTCATAATTCAACTCACGAATGGTCTTTACTACCGATGCATGATCTTCATAACTTCCGTGACTAAAGTTCAATCGACAGACATTTAGGCCGGCAATAAACATTTCTCGCAATACTTCTTTGGAACTTGAAGACGGGCCGAGAGTTGCTACAATTTTTGTTTTTTTCATTTGGAGATCAATTAAATACGATTATTTCTGTTGATTCAAATTCTTCAGGATCGAATAAGTATCCTCCTAAAATAATGGGTATAGTTCTAAGTTTTAAGAGTAAGTCAGATGGGTCAAGCGCTTGATTATCAAATAAAAAAAGAAAGTAATCCATCATCGGCTTCTCAGGAATCAAATAGCTGCCTAAACTTTTGTTCTTGACGAGAAAGTATTCCAGTAGATTTTCCTGGTCTCGAAATTCATAAAGCGAGTGATTTGAAACACCTTGACCTTTTTTGTTGACTACTACGAAGTCTTCCGGACATTTGGTGAGAGAAATAGACAGCGTCTCATTCATGGCCCAAGCCAAACGATAATCATTGTGATGAGAACTTAGACCGATCATTAGAAAATCGTATTCCTGCTTGAACGTGAGCACATGTTTTTTCGTCTTTCTCAAATCCTTCGAAATGGACTCAAATGTAATGAAATAATGAGCAAAACAATACATCGGCATGATCAAAAGTCATTCCTGCCCGCTATTTTAAATGATTCTTTAGGTAGTGAATTAGATTGATTGGTGGATGAAAAAAAATGTTACCTTTGAAGCGTAAACTTTCTAAATATAGTTGCGATGAGCATTTTTGGTATCGTTTTATTTCTTTTGATTGCGGGAATGGCATTCTGGATGTTGTTGTTTCTGCTTGGTTTTATCCTTCCATTCTGGATCACCATAGATATCTTTGAAAGGTTGCGCCCCAAGAGAATTTTTGAGTCTAAGGAAGATCAATAAACAAATTTTATATTTAAAATATGCTCATAGCGCCTAACATTTGGCGCTATTTTTATTGGTGCTGATAACATCTTTCATTTGAATTTCGCGTCATGCGCTTACACCTTCTGCCGGCACGCGTAATTCCCGAGCATTGAACACTTTGATTTTCATTTGATTGGGTTTGTTCTTGCTTTTTTGACTGACTTTTAGATCTGTTCCAGCAGGAGGTATAGGTAGTGTTTTCTAACGTTTTTTCAAATTTATCTTCAAGGGAGGCGAACAGATCAAGTCCTGTTACTTTTTCAATACTGTCAACAGAAACGGCATATTCAAAAACATCATTCTGAGTAGCTCGGTTTGCCATAATAAAGCCGATCGCTCGGGAATGTTTTCCATGCAAATAAAGCACAGCCTTGTAGTAGAAATTTGGAACAGCCACCTTATTAGGTCCCATCATTTCCAATTTTCCCGAAAGGACGGGACCGGTGACCACATAAATCGTATCGAGCTCCACTGCCCAGTCCCTTACTTGTTCTTCCAGCCGTTTCCATATCCCACGATTGAACCCTGGTTCCTGCGGACTGATATTGCTGTAAAAAAATGATTCGGTCATGCTTTGAGCTGACCATCCCATATCGGCAGCGGTTGCAAGGTGCCCGCGATCATATCCGGATTTCCGATAATCTATGTCTTTAGCAGTTCCCGTGGATATAAAAGGGTCGGATAAAAATCGATTAGTTCGCTTATATTTCCTCACGGTTTCTGTTGAGGTCAATTGATAGGCAACCCATTTGGCTTGTTCATTTAATTCGTCATACTCCAATGAATATCCTATGTGATGAATAACCAATTTATTGTTGCAGTCGGGAAGTTCGTATCTTAAAATTGTTCTGGCATGTGCACTATCCATTGGCGAATCACTTGTAATCAATCGATTTTGTGGTTCATTTTTGACTAATGCATGTTCAACCATTATGTGTTTATCGTCAAACTTCATTTCAGCAATAGAAGTGTTTTGTTTGCTTAAAGTTCGTATCACAACTATTATCAGGGCAAGTAACACTATCCCACCGAACAGGATCCTTTTATTCTTGGACATCATCGTATTTTATCCTAAATCCATACTTTCGCTCCCTCCGAACAGTTTTTGCAAATTTCAATCTCATTTCTTGCTTTAACGAGTTGCCTTCTGAATGCTTGATAAGCATCGCTGTTCCAGATTTCTTTAAATGGGATTTGCAATAAATTCCCCATTTGATGCTTTGCATCTTTATCGAAGCAGCACGGAACTACTACACCATCCCAAGTGATGACGCTTCCCGACCACATTCGCCAACAATGATTTCCGGTCTTGTATTTTAATTCGTAGGTTTTATCCTTCGTTTGTTTGTATCTCGAATAGGATTCATTCTCAGGCATCAGTTCGTTGCCCTGCTTATATTCATATAATTGTGCCGTTTTTAGCCGGACTTCATTGATACCTAGTTCCTTTCCTAAGGAAAAGATGGCCGACACCTCATGTTCGTTCTGTTTAACGACTAAAAACTGAAAGATCAGATGGGGTGTGGAAGAGCGCATCTGATCTTTTGCCTGAATGAGCAACTTGGTTGCTTCGATCACCTTGGCAAGCTGACCGTTTACCCTGTAATTCTGATAGGTTTCCTGCGTGAGGCCGTCTATTGAAATAATTAGTCGGTCTAAACCGGATGAGACTATTTCTTTCGCTTTTTCTTCGTCGATAAAATGAGCGTTGGTAGAGGTCGACGTGTAAATTCGGTATTTTTTGGCGGAGCGAATGAGATCAAGAAATTGGGGGTGTAAAAAAGGTTCACCCTGAAAGTAGTAATTGATGTAAAAAACATGTCGGTGTACTTGTTGTAGGATCTTTTCGTGTAGCCCTAGGTCGATCTTTCCGGTAGGACGTGTGAATTGTTTTAGTCCGCTCGGGCATTCAGGGCAAGCGAGATTGCAAGCGGTTGTGGGCTCAATGGATAGGTTGAAGGGTTTGCCGAAATTAATCGGTATTCTAAATATCCGGCACAAGAGAAAACTAATGTTGAGAAGAAGCAGATTGTACAAACGATTGAACCCTATGGCTTTTAGTATTTGGCGTTCATCATTCCATTTCCGCATAGATCAAAAATACGTGATATTTACATTTATCGGATCTCAAAAAATGGGCTGGTCACATCTGATAGCCTCACGACTTTGGCATGAATGAATCTGAAACGGATATTTCTAATCATAGTTCAGCGTAATTGAAAGTTAAATTAAATCGCCACTAGGTAAAAAACTGAATTAAAAACACCCCTTCTTCGTTCTTTATATCCTTTCTTTCCTCGTATATTTGTATTCTTAAAAAACTAATTCAAAAAAATGAGCACATTTTCCAACAGACACATCGGACCAAATTCTGCTGAAAAGTCAGCAATGCTTGCTAAAATAGGGGTAGGATCATTGGAGGAACTAATCAACAAAACGATTCCGGCTCATATACGATTGGAACGTGAACTTCAGATTTCGGAAGGTCTCTCGGAACAAGAGTATCTGCAGCATATGCAACAGTTGGGTAATAAAAATAAGGTGTACAAGTCATTTATTGGCATGGGATACAATGAAACCATTGTACCTTCTGTAATCCTCAGAAATGTACTCGAAAATCCGGGATGGTACACCGCATATACTCCATATCAGGCTGAAATTTCTCAAGGACGACTCGAAGCTTTGCTAAACTTTCAGACTATGGTCATGGAGTTGACAGGAATGGAAATTGCTAATGCGTCTTTATTGGATGAAAGTACAGCTGCCGCAGAAGCGATGATTATGTTCTGGAACTCGCGTTCACGGAGTGATATAAAGGAGGGGAGGAACAGGTTCTTTATATCGGAGGATTGTTTTCCTCAAACAATTGATGTGGTCTTAGGACGTGCTAAAAATCTTGGCATCGAACTGGTAGTTGGTAATGCCGATACCTATTCGTTTGATCACTCATTCTTCGGAGCACTGACCCAATATCCTGATTCAAAAGGAGCAATTACCGACGTTTCTTCTTTTATCCAAAAAGCTAAGAATTCAGGGGTTCAAGTGGCTATTGCGGCAGATATTTTGTCGTTGGTTTTGTTAAAATCACCCGGATCTTTGGGTGCTGATTGTGTTTTAGGATCTACCCAACGCTTTGGTGTTCCGATGGGATATGGTGGTCCTCATGC
>JBIKYP010000017.1:0-30985 GCA_044355195.1 Crocinitomicaceae bacterium
GAATAATTGGTGTTTCGAAAGATGCTGATGACAACCTGGCTTTGCGCATGGCCTTGCAGACGCGTGAGCAACATATCAAGCGTGACAAGGCAACGTCAAACATCTGCACTGCGCAAGCTCTTTTGGCCGTTATGGCCAGTATGTACGCTGTATATCATGGTCCGAACGGAATGCGTGAGATCGCACTTCATTGTCATTCTTTGGCGGCGAAAACCGCTTCAGGATTAAAAGAAATGGGTATTGAATTGGGATCTTCAGATTATTTCGATACAATTTGGATCAAAGGCGTAGATACTGCTGCTGTGAAAAAACTTGCATTGCAAAACGAAATGAACTTCAATTATTTGAATACGGGTGAATTAACAATTTCGTTTGGAGAGCCTCATACGAATGGGGATGTAAGTGCGATTTTGAAAATTTTCTCTGAAGTTATCGGGAAGACTTCATCTCCGGTTGAAGTAGGTGTAGTATCAAGTATAGACCCTGCCTTACTCCGATCTGATAAGGTGTTTTTACACCCTACCTTCAGTGCTTATCATTCGGAATCGAAGATGATGCGTTACTTGAAGCGACTGGAGAATAAAGATCTTTCTTTAGTACATAGTATGATTCCATTGGGTTCGTGTACAATGAAACTGAATGCTGCTTCTGAGTTGATGCCGATAACCAATCCGAAATTTGCGAATATGCATCCCTTTGCACCGTTAGATCAGGCAACCGGATACCATGAAATGTTCCGTCAGTTGGAACAGGATCTTTGCGAATGCACCGGTTTTGCCGCTATGTCTTTGCAACCCAATTCCGGAGCGCAAGGTGAATACGCAGGTTTAATGGTGATAAAAGCATATCATGAAGCGAATGGCGACTTCCAGCGTACTAAGATGATCATTCCATCTTCTGCCCATGGCACGAACCCTGCCTCTGCCGTGATGGCCGGAATGGAAGTAGTGGTGACCGGCTGTGACGAAAACGGTAATATCGATATAGAAGAACTGCGAAAAGTTGCTTCTGAGTTGGGTAATACGCTTTCCGGTTTGATGGTCACCTATCCTTCAACGCATGGGGTGTATGAAGAAGGAATCCGTGAGATTACTTCAATCATTCACGAAAATGGGGGGCAGGTCTATATGGATGGTGCAAATATGAATGCACAGGTAGGTTTGACCAATCCCGGAAATATTGGGGCAGATGTCTGTCACCTGAATCTCCATAAAACATTTGCTATTCCTCATGGCGGAGGAGGTCCTGGAATGGGTCCGATAGGAGTTGCAGCTCATTTAGCACCTTTTATTCCGGGAAGTCCTGTGATCAAAGCCGGAGGAGAAAAGGCCATACATGCAGTTTCAGGTGCGCCTTACGGAAGCGCGTTGATACTTTTAATCTCCTATGGGTATATAAAAATGTTGGGATCGAGGGGATTACGCGAATCAACGGAAGTTGCTATTCTTAATGCGAATTATATTGCCGCAGAATTGAAAGGTGAATACGATATTCTGTATACCGGAAAGAATGGAACTGTAGCTCATGAGTTAATTTTGGACTGCCGAGAACTCAAAAGAACGGCTGACATAGAGGTAGCAGATATTGCCAAGCGCTTAATCGATTATGGTTTTCACGCTCCAACAGTATCTTTTCCTGTAGCAGGAACACTTATGATCGAACCTACTGAATCGGAGGATAAAGAAGAACTTGATCGATTCATTATTGCGATGAAATCCATTCGTAAAGAAATTGCAGAGATTGAACAAGGGCATGCTGACAAGGAGAATAATTTATTGAAAAATGCACCGCATACAGTGGATTGTATCATCAACAAAAACTGGAACTATCCGTATTCGCCTCAAGAAGCGGCTTATCCGGTTTCTTATTTGAAGGATTATAAGTACTGGGCTCCTGTCCGAAGGGTGGATAATGCTTTTGGAGATCGAAATTTGGTTTGCTCTTGTCCTAGTGTGGAGAGTTATAAAAACGAAGTGGCGTTGAAGTAAAATGCTTTTCAAGTTCAATTCTTGAAAATTGCATTTAGATGATTATATTTGCCCCCTCGTTCTTGTAAATGAAACACAAATTTGGTTCTTTGTTGATAATTAAAGAGTCATATAGATTCGGATAGTTAGAGCTTGAACGAGTTTTTCCTATAGCTTCCTCCTTCGTTTCACTGTGGAGTTTAGGTAGTTGGCTATAGGTCTGGTAAAATTGAAATAACTGTTACTCTTTTGTAACATGGTCCTATAGCTCAGTTGGTTAGAGCACCTGACTCATAATCAGGTGGTCCCTGGTTCGAGCCCAGGTGGGACCACTTAAAAGCCCCTTTTTATGGGGCTTTTACGCTTATATTTCCTTAAGGTTTTATCTAAACCATCAATAGAACACATTGGTTTTGTGACAAAACCATGGATATATATCCCTTACTATTTTACATTTTTATAATTATTTTACCCTTACTATGTTACATTTGTTCTCAAAGTAAGCACCGATGAACATAGAAAGGTATATTTCAAATGAATTATTGAAATGGAAAAACGCTTCTGATCGCAAACCATTGATTTTAAGGGGTGCCAGACAGGTCGGAAAAACAACGCTCATTCATCATTTGCAAAAGGATATAAAAATCAAATTCTGCTTAATCTTGAATTAGGAGAAGACAAAAGATTCTTTACTGATTTTCATAATGTCCAAACTATAGTGGAAGCTTTATGTATCTCACGCAATATTCCAACGGCTGAAAAAAAGAATACCATTCTCTTTATTGATGAAATTCAGGAATCGCCCGAGGCAATTGCTTTACTTCGTTATTTCTATGAAATGGAACCGGAAATTCATGTTATTTCGGCGGGATCCTTGTTAGAACATGCAATGAAAAAAGTGAAAAGTTTTCCAGTTGGCAGAGTCACTATGTTGTATCTCTTCCCGATAAACTTTCTTGAATTTTTGTATGCAATAGGTAAGACACGTGTTTTGGAACAACTCAACACCATCCCTGTGAATGAAGCATCGCACCAGACTGCGCTTAATCTTTTTAATCGGTACGCAATCATTGGAGGTATGCCCGAAGTTGTAAGTAGATACGTTGAAACGAAAAGCATCGCCGACTTACCACCGGTTTATGAAAGCATTTGGGAAACGTACAAGGAGGACGTGTTAAAATACGCTTCAAATAATACCGAAGCCCGAATTATTCGACACATCATGTCTACCGCACAACTCGTTTTGGATTCTAGAATTAAGTTTCAAAATTTTGGAAATTCAAATTACTGCTCAAGAGAGGTAGGTGAAGCATTTCGAAATCTAGATGATGCAAAAGTGATCCAGTTGATTTATCCAACCAAGCATACCTCACCTCCGTTATTACCAGATTTGAAGAAATCACCCAGACTTCAATTTTTAGATACCGGACTAATCAATCATGAATTGAATATTCAAACTGAAATGCTTGCAATGAATGATTTGAACGATGCCTACAGAGGAGCTATCATTCCGCACCTTGTGGCCCAAGAGCTGATGTCTTTGAACGCTAACAAGAACGTAAAACCGGTTTTTTGGGTGCGAGAAAAAAAACAATCTTCTGCAGAAGTTGATTTGGTAGTTCAATTCAACAAAAAGGTAATACCTATCGAAATCAAATCGGGCAAGGAGGGTAAATTGAAATCATTGCATCAATTTATAGAAGAGGCTTCTCATCCATATGCAGTTAGGATGTATGCAGGAAAGTTCAGTATTGAAAGACATAATACAAGAAGCGGTAAATCTTATTTTTTAATGAACTTACCCTATTACCTGTCCACTAGACTATTCGATTATCTGAACTACTTTGTTACACACTACGAAATAGATTGAAATGAGTCCATCCCTTCCTCAAACCGGTTCGAAAATCGTTCAGTTGAGCCCGCTATAAAAGAAGAATGAATATAGATAGACATGTTTTTGTGGAACTTTTGATCTGGAAAAGCAGCAATTGGGTTAACAAGATCACCGGGGGATTTAGGTAAATGAGTTTCGTAATTAGATTCAAATGAAATATCGGGATCTATTTTGTAAAAGGTATTAAAGGTTAAATCACTCGGCTCTGGAAAAAGCCGTTGATTTCAATTCACATTCAAGATTTGACATTCCATACTTTCGGGCAATCGATTTCCAATTACGAACAGCCTCTTTGACTTCTTGTAAAATTTGGAGCGATCGATCCTGACTCAAACGAAAATAAGGACTCACTTCTAATGCAAGAGCAAGATCCAAGGAATTATCATCCTCGGTAATATTTAGCTTTAATCCTGTACCAGTTTCTACCGGATTTATATCATAAGCCGGTGAAAGAATCCAGCCACGGGGAGTTAATATAAATCCATGATTGCGCAAATGATCATCGGTATTCGATACACATATACTGAAAACAATGCGTCTCCAGAGCTGCTCCAGGTCTTCATTTACATTCGCCCCATGAGTGATAATAAATTCAACTAATTCAAGGTAACTTGTCCCTTCACTGTGATCTTCTCCATCCATATGTCCCAACAAAGTCATGGCTGAAGCAAAGTGGATCCGTTCTCCATTATCTGTTCGATCGAATCTCTTTGTCAAGAAAGTATGATTATTCGTTGTGAATTTTTTCGCTTGGCCTTTAGCCATACGTATTCCGGCAGATATGGCAAGTTCATAGGTTACAATTTCCCACCCACCCATATCAGATGAATCATTCTTACTTGGAAATTTAGCTATCCATAAATGATCATTAGCATCAAGTACGCTGGCTTTTGGTCTGGCACCTCCTAAAGAAGATCCGGGCGCAACTAACATACTCAGCCATTTCATGTATTCCGGATCATTGATTACATCATCGTCTTCCAGTCGTAAACTGATTTGTTCCAATTTGCGGATTGATGTCCATGGTGGACTCGCCATTTCTTTGTTGTCATTCAGAAAAGGCTCGTTTGGATCCAGTTTGAAACGCAAGCCTCCCATTCGGTAACCATCATATACTCCCAACAGGTAATCTGTTTCAAATAAATTATTTGGAGGGCGTTGTTCCTGTCTCGCTAATGCTGCTTCTCTTCGTCGCATCAAAATACGTCCCCATCGATCTGGTGACGAATCAAGAAACATCCCGAAATTATGTTTGTCCCGATCAGTTAAATACTGGATACCGGCATATAATTGTAAATCCGGATCAAGTAATTGTGCATGTGCCGATTGCAACCATGTTTTTTCATACTCAAAAGAAAAGATTTCTTTTGCTCTCAAGAGTTCAGAATGTAATATCCCCATAAACACGGGCCCATTTAATCCATGCCAATCAGCATAAACATAAACTTCTCTTTTATTATTTTTTTTGGCCATGGCTTATCGTTTTTTAGGCGCCCTTTCCTTCGTACTTAAGTTCGCATCTTGTAATTTTCTGCCAAGCTCGTCGTCTTTAGCAAGAAGCAGAAGATCCTTTTCTAAACCAAGAACAAGTAATACCTGGAGGTACAAACCAATACTCACACTCTCAGATCCCTTTTCAATTGCTGTTAATGTTGGTCGGCTAATGTTGGCGCGTTCAGCTACCTGTTCCGCACTGAATTTCCTTCTTAGACGCGCAAGCTTAATATGCTCACCCAATTCTTCGAGAATCTTCTTGTGTTTCGGCAATAAAACCGGTTTATCTCTACCCATAAAGCAAAATACTTTTTACAAATATACATTTTTTGTAAATACTATTTATCATTATAAAAATATAAAATTATAGAATAACACTGTTTAGCAGCCATTTTATACGCGAATGCACATATTTTTATGCTCATCACCGACAAAAGCGAACGCTATTCCCCATACCTCCACAAGCGCATCAAAAAGCAATTGGGCAAACAAGATCACCGAGTGATTTCAGTTACAGAGTTTTGTAGGGTTCGATCACACTGGCAAGAACATTTTGTTTGGCTACTTCGAGAAGGCTTTTCATTTTGCCTTTGCGAATAAGCTGATCATTCAGGAACTTAATGATATCACTATAATTTAATTTATTGGTTTAAAGTTCAAAACAAAAGTGTCATTGAACTCAATTCCAAATGATGGATGCGCTTCTTAAGTATGATGATAAATCAAATTTCATTGACGATGTTTGCAACACTGAATATTAGGGTCGAGCGTACTCAAAACGATCCAACAATTCTGCCTTGGCATAACCATCTAAACCGTTTATAGTGACAACTTTCCCTTTATCCAGCTGAATCCAGTAATCTTCACTTAGTAATTCTGATTTTACATAAATTCTTTCAATTGATGCAATTATGTGGATGGTACTGTTTTCGGTTACGAGGTATTCGTTTACATATTTGCACAATAATTGAACCGGACTTTCCTTTACGAAGGGAACGTTCAACCCATCTTTGAACTCGGATGCTATACCCGCTACTTCAAATTCATTCACTTCTTTCGGATAACTAGCAGAGGTCTGATGTGCACGTTGTATCAAAGATTCTGAAATGGCATTTACGGTAAAAAATGCTGTTTGCTTGATGTTGGTATAGGTATGACGAGGAACGGTGGTCGGTCTTATGATAAAGCCTAATAACGCAGGATCACTTCCAAGGTGGACAATACTCGAAAAAATGGCCAGATTTGAATGTCCTTCTTCCGAAATAGATCCAATTAGGTTTGCGGATTTATAGCCCATACAAGAGTTTATTAGATTTAAACGCGGGATTTTTGAAAGAGATTGGAATTCAGCTTTATCGATATGAATCATTTTGTCTATGCTGTTCATGGTAAACGTTATTAGATAGTAAACACTTTAATGCGGTGCTTGTTTCCTCTTCCCGGTCGTTTTGGTTTGCTTTATTTAGAATGGGGTTTCAACTCAATGCCTATACACGATACCTCAAAAGTTCAATAATGAGGCAGCTTCTAAAAAGTGGGGCTAGTTTTTGATTTGCCACAAATGTACATGACGATTTGTTTGGGAGGGAGGTTACTTGCAACTTAATATTTGCGGATTTGTGTTCTTTATTAATTTGAATTTACCATAACTAAGATAATATCCTATATGATTTTCATTAGTATAATCAATTTTAAATGTAAATAATTTATTTGCGTTCCTTGGAAAGAAGTTCTGTATTATGTTTATAGTTCTTGCAATCCCTCTGTTTTTAGGCAGTGGTTTGCTTTCTGTTGGCATGGCCTTGTTAATAACTTTGTTCATAGTTGTATCAACAAGTTCTTTTTCATAGTTTACAATTTCAGCGTTAGGAATAACCTGTTCTATAGGTGTTTGAGTTTCATTTCCTACTTGAATACTTTCTTCAGGTTTTGAATAACAATTAGTTGAGCTATAATATGGTTTAGTTTCTAAGGAAATAGATAATTGTTGAGTTGACAATCCCGATTTCTTTGATAAATCTGCAGTCTGATTGTCTGATTTGTTTGATAAGTAGGCTGATTGATTGCTTGATGTGCCTAATGTCATTGATTTGTACATTGGATTTTTAGACGGATTGAATTTCACCAGCATAATTGCTAGGATTAGAGAAGCAGCAATTGCAGATACTGAATAAAATAATGGACGAATTTTGCCTTTGTACAATAAATTTTTCCTGTTGTATTTTACTGAATAATCCGGAGTGAGTAGGGTCATTTTGTATAAATCCAGTGAATTCTTAAACTCGGAATGACGATTTATATATTTGAAAAGCTCTTTTTGTTTCTTTTTTGCGAGGTCATTTTCAATGTAGGCAATAATAAACGATTCTATATTTTCCTCAGAAATAACCTCGTCTTCGCAAAATATTCTGATTGAAGTTCGTGTTTCAATAGAAATACTCCCTAAATAGGCTTCTTCACAAGGGACAATCGTCAATTCTGGTTCAGTTAGTTCCGGATATTTCTCTAAGAATTTTTCGAAAACTTTACGATCTTCTACAGAAAGATTATTTTCGAGGTAATCAAGGTAAAATGCCTCGTAGTTTTCTTTTGTAACTTCCATTTTCATAGTAAAAGATTCTGATCCACGAGTATTGTTTTGAGTGCTTTTCTCGCCCGAAAGATATACACTTTAACTTGAACTTCGGATATTCCTGTGATTAAGGCAATATCTGCATAATTATATCCCTCATAATCTCGAAGTAAAACAACGGTTTTTTGAATTTCAGGTAATTTACTCAGCGCCCAATCTAGAGTATCTGAAATATTGAAGTTTGAGAAGGGCACTTCTTCTTCATAGTTTCCTAAAACCTTGTCAGAAATATGTCTTTTATCGTGATTGTATAAATCTAGAATAAGGCGATATGCAGTGGTAAAAAGATAGGACTTACATTTACCTACTTCTATAGTTTCGTGCTTTTCCCAAACTTTTAAATAGGTATTTTGTACAACATCTTTCGCATCCATCTCATTTTTGAGATGCTTTAATGCAAAACGATAAATATTATCTGCATATAAGTCAATAGTCTTATTATATTCTTTAATGTTCAATTTTAATTTTATTTCTTAGACGATCTTGATGCTATTAAAGTTACAATGAAGAGAGATTTTTCACAAGTTTAAAATTGATATAAAAACGCCTCTGTAACTTTTAAGAAAGTTTAATGTCATAGTATAAAAGTAACTCATGAAAAAGAAATTTTTATCCTCGCTTGTTTTGTCAAGCTTAGCATTGAATGTGGTAGCTCAAAGTAAAGGAACAGTAAATGATACCGTAATTGTAAAAGATACAACACAAGTTGATTTAGGTACTTCGCGGATTATTTTCTACCAAAAGAGTAATAAAATTGAAAAAATCACCTACACAAGAATAGATACCTTGTTGTCTTTGGAAGTAGATCGGGAAAACAAGTTCAAAAAGGATTCACTTAGAGCCTACAAGCTCAAGAAAAGAGGCCATTGGAACGGACTGGATTTTGGCACATCAATACTTCTAAATTCGAGTGGTCAAGCTTCTTTTAGTAATCAAACATATTTAGAAAATGATCCTTCAAAGTCGTTCTACATGAATTATAATTTTTTTCAAAAAAAGTTTCCTATTGTAAGGTATAACATTGGTCTTCTAACAGGTCTAGGATGTAATTGGACAAGTATAGGCATTCGGGACAATAAGATATTAAATTATAATTCCGATTCAGTTTGGACTACCGATAATACGGGAATCGATTTTGATAAAAATAAATTAAGAGCATCCTACTTGACAGTTCCTTTGTTTTTAGAATTTGTTGCGAAACCAAACAAAACTGAAAGTATGTATTTAATGGTAGGTATGGTAGGAGCTCTAAAAATAAGATCTGTTTTTATTCAAAAAGTTGAGAATGATAAAATGTATTTAAAAAATAAATACAAGGGGTCTTATGCTCTAAATTCTTTTAAATTGGATGCATCTCTTAGAGTTGGGTATGGTAATTTTGGAGCTTTTGCAAGTTATTCATTACTTCCTCTATTCGATACAAAGTTCATTCAGGGGGCATATCCATTATCTTTTGGATTATCATATGTTTTTTGATCATTTTAGTAGTTGCCTTTTTCGACAATTTGTAAATTGACTTAATTGATTTGGAGATTTGCCTTGTTCAATTAAAACGGAAATGAGCCCAACTAGGTTAGATCGTTAAGTGGTTGCCGATGTAGGAATCACCTTTTCAAAAGGTTGTAATACTTCTTTTTTATCTGCAGAAACGTTCGATGTTATTGTTTGCTCTGTTTTTGATTTCTTACTTTTCTGTTTTAATTGTTCAGGGCTTTTAAAAGCAAAGAACAAGGCGACAACAAGAAGGACGTTAGATAGTGAATTTAAGTTCATGATTATTGCAGATAATTTAGACTGAACGAAGCTAATAAAATAGTTTAACATGTAGAGTTGCGAATGTTCGCTCGAACTAAGTAGAGGCTAAACACATTCCTATCATCCCTGTAATCAACGACTTAGGGTCGATATCAAATTTTGGATGATGCACACCATATGTTATTCCAAGTGCTTCATTTCGAACTCCTAAGCGAAAAAAACAAACAGGAACTTCGTGTGAATAATAGGAAAAATCTTCTGAGGTTAAGCGTATGGGAAGATCTGTGATATTTTCTTCTCCAAATACTGAACACGTTTTAGTTCTTAACCTTGCAGTCAATTCCGGATCATTTTCCAGATAGGGGTAGCCGCGACTAATATCTAATTCAACGGTTGCCCCATGACTTTCGGCAATGCTTTTAATTTGCTTTTCAATAAGAAGCAGTGCTTCATCTCTCCACGTTTCGTTCATGGTTCGAAAGGTCCCTTTTAATTTAGCTTTTGAGGGGATGATATTGGTGGAACCTAAGGCTTCAAAATGACCAAACGTTAATACACAAGGGATTTTTGGATCGCATTTTCGACTCACAATCTGTTGTAATTGCAATATAATATTCGCACCAATAGTAATGGGATCAATACATTCATGGGGGGTAGCGCCGTGTCCGCCTTTGCCATGAATTGTCAAATGAATTTCGTCACAGGAAGCCATATAAATTCCTTCTTTGAAACCGAGCTTTCCTGTCTCTAGATCAGGGAAGACATGCAGTGCGTACATCTCGGTAACTTTTGGGGAATCTAACACACCCTCTTCAATCATCAGCATTGCTCCTCCGGGATTTTTTTCTTCCCCCGGCTGGAAAATAAGCTTAACAGGTTGAGGCAATTCGTCTTTAATCGATTCTAATATGATTGCAGTTCCAAGTAAAATTGAGGTGTGAACATCATGACCACACGCATGCATGATTCCTTTCGCCTCCGACTTGTAAGTTACATCATTTTCCTCTTGTATTGGAAGTGCATCCAAATCTGCCCGAAGTGCAATACAAGTATCCTTCGTATGATGGGCTGATTTAATCAAAGCTACGATTCCTGTTTTAGCTACGCCGACCTGATGAGGAATATTATGTTCAGTAAGTACCTCCGAAACAAAACGCATTGTTTCATATTCTTCATAGGAAAGCTCAGGAAATCGATGAAGATGTTCCCTGTAGGAACGTACTTTCTCAAATAGTTCTTCCGCTTTGTCTTGAATCAATGTTACCAATACATTATCCATCTCCCGTATTTTAGCACTAAGGTAATGAACCTTTTTTATTGTACCATTAAATTGCAACCACGGATGTCAGCTAAATCATAACGACCCATTAAACGTAACCCATTAGGTTCTATTTTTCCTAAATCCTGTGTCGATATAAAACTGCAACTGTAAAGGTTTGCCAGGTCAATTACATTGATTCCTCCCGTTTTTCCTTGACTTACATATGAAAAGGGATCGTTCGTATCTCTTATGATAACCTGCATCCATGGTGGAAAACAAAATACACCATTTTTGGTGCTGTAACCTTGTGAAAGTAATTCGGTCATACCATATTCTGAGTACACGTAAGGTACACGAGTCCCGAGTATAATTTCATTGTGCAATTCTTCTTTAACCATTTCTCGCCGCCTTCCCTTCATTCCACCTGTTTCTATAATAATTGCCTCGGAAAGATCAAATTGTTTTTCAGCCAGATCCAAAAGTGCGTAAGAAACGCCGAAAATCACGATTTTTTTTCCGATTTCTATCCCCCTGTGATATCTCGATAACAGTTCCTCAAAATTCCCTAGTATAAATCCCGAATAGGGTGAGTTACTTTTTTTAATAAGTCGCTCAACCATATATATTAAGCTTGAGTTACCCTGCTCCAGATAATTAGGCAACAACGCTAATATTACTTGATTTTCCGGATCGCCAATCGCTTCTCGGTAAAATGAAAAAAAGGAACGTTCGTATATTTCCCTACTGAAAACAGCATGTTGACTTCGATCCATGCCCGTGGTCCCGCTACTTTTGAATAATAAATCCTCGGATGGAGAACAACTGACTCTATGACTTTTGAAGAATGAAATAGGTAAAAATGGTATTTCGGGAATGCTTTGTGGACTTGGTTTCTTAATCGAACGAATAAAATCGCCATAGATGGAACAATAATCTTTTTGGAATCGGAAAACTTCCAGAGCAATCTCTTCGAATTGTGAAGAATCTTTTATTGAAAATATTCTATCCTCAAGTTGTAGATTCCTTTCCATGCTGATTTTTTGATTTCACCAATAGTTTCTTCCACTATTTTCTGACCACATATGGAAGTGTATTGAAGGAAATCGGGTTATTTCTATTGTTGATACATGGTCTTTTAGAATAAATCAACCTCCCGAGCATCCCTAGTTAGAACGCCGCTTGTTCATTTCGTCCCTAATGCGAGAAGCCAACTCATAGTCTTCGTTATCAATAGCTTCACCCAATTGACCTTGTAATTCTTCTTCCGACATGGTCTGAAGATTTCCTTCTTGGTCCTCTGTTAAATCTTCTTCCTTGGTAAAATCCAATTCGTTGGTGTCTCCCTCTTCACCTTGAATTCCTGCACTGGAAATGATATGTTCGAAGGTGTATATCGGACAATTAAAACGGACACCAATAGCAATAGCATCTGACGTACGCGCATCAATTTCAGTTGTCATACCGTCGCCATTCTCACATATCAATTTTGAATAGAATATGCCTTCCGAAAGATTATAAATAACTACCTCCTTTACTTCAATGGAAAATGCCTGGGCAAAATTCCTAAAAAGATCATGAGTTAAAGGTCTTGTAGGAGTCATTTTTTCAAGTTCAATGGCAATTGCTTGTGCCTCGAAACCACCAATGATAATGGGAAGTTGACGTTTCCCACCTGATTCAGACAACATCAGTGCATAAGCCCCTGATTGAGTTTGACTGTAAGAAAGTCCTGCTATTTCTAGTTTAATCTTATCCATTCGTTCTTACCGGAACGTTTTACAGAAAACTTATCGTTATCCTTAATTAGTTTGCTGATTCTTTAAATTTCTTGACAGCGGCAGTCAGTTTTGGCAGTACTTCGAATACATCACCCACGACACCATAATCTGCTGCTTTGAAAAAAGGAGCTTCGGGATCCGTATTTATCACTACCATAACCTTTGAACCGTTCACACCCGCCAGATGTTGAATAGCTCCGGAAATACCTGCCGCAATGTACAGGTTTGGACGAATGGCAACGCCCGTTTGTCCCACGTGTTCGTGATGAGGTCTCCATCCAATGTCGGCTACTGGGCGCGAACACGCTGTTGCGGCACCTAAGGCTTTTGCAAGATCTTCAACAATATCCCAATTTTCAGGTCCTTTTAATCCACGTCCGGCGGAAACAACTAACTCTGCTTCCGGAAGTGGAATTTCCCCCTCAGGTTTCTTTGTACTGATGACCTTTACATTTGAACTACTGGGATTCCCGCTAAATTCTTCTACACTACAATCTGACCCTGTAATTTCAGGCTGAAAGCTGTTTGGAAGAAGAGAAATGATTTTTTTTGCACTATTCACTTTGACAAAACCAAATGCTTTTCCCGAAAAAACATTTACTTTAACGTTACCATCTCCGGATGGTAAATCGATGGCGCCGGATACAAGACCTGCTTTCAAACGAACAGACAGTCTGGGTGCAACAGATTTAGCAGTGAGATCGTGACTAAAAACCACTGTGTCTGCACCGATTTGATTTGCCGCTGCAGCTATTATACTAGTCAGTTGCTGATCGTCATTCCCTTCAAAAGAGCGATCTACCAACACTTTAGCAGCTCCATATTTTCCAAGCGCTGAAAGTAGAGTCGAATCTGTTTTGCCGGTGGTAATCACGTGAACATCACCACCTAATTTTTTACCATATGTCACAGCTTCATATGCGGATTTCGATAAGCCGTTCAAACTGCTGATGTATACTAGTACTGACATATTAATTATATTTTATGACCAATGTCGGGTTATTATCTAAATGTTTTGATTGTATGCATCACTTCTTTCAGATGACCTTTGCTTCATTGTGTAATAAAGAAACAAGTTCGTCCATATTATTTGGATCAATCATCTTACAGGCTGATTTTGCATCAGGCATCGAATATTCTACATACGAGGTCAACCGGTCAACCGCAATGGGTGAAACCACTTGAAGCGGTTTAGTTCGTGCAGCCATAATTCCCCTCATGTTGGGAATACGTTGCTCCGCCATCCCCTTTGCACAAGACACTACAACAGGGAGGGCAACCTCTACTACCTGAAGCCCGCCTATAATTTCTTTTTCTAGAGTAAGATTTGTTCCGTTTAAGTCAAGTTTTGACGCAAGTGAAATAAAGGGAAGTTCCAATGCTTCAGCTATCATTCCACCTACCTGAGAACCATTGTAATTAATGGTTTCTTTTCCGGTAAGGATAAGGTCAAACCCTTGAGATTTTGCGAATTCTGCTATTTGAATAGCCGTGTAGTATGCGTCAACCGGATCAGCATCTATTCGAACGGCATCATCCGCACCAATTGCGAGGGCCTTTCGTATAACAACATCATCGGTTGCTGTCCCCACTGTAACAACTGTAACGTTGCCACCGAGGGTTTCTTTGATTTCAAGTGCACGGACAAGTGCATACCACTCGTCATATGGATTGACAATATACTGTATTCCATTTTCGTCAAAACGCTTATTGTTATCAATAAATGCGATTTTGGAAGTTGTATCCGGAGCTTTACTAATGCAAACCAGTATCTTCATGAATTCAATTTTTTCAAACGAACACAAAGGTAAGGAATTATTCTGTTCGCTTACAATCTTAATTCGACGGATTTAAAAGGAGTATTTATGATTATAAAGTTTAATCCTTAATTTTGTCAGCACAATTAAAATGCAATTTTAAATGAAGACCGTACAGTTCCGTGAAGCTTTGAGAGAGGCAATGACTGAAGAGATGAGAAGAGATGAAGCCGTTTTCCTGATGGGAGAAGAAGTGGCTGAATATAACGGTGCGTACAAAGTTTCTCAGGGCATGCTTGAAGAATTCGGTTCTAAACGTGTTATTGATACCCCAATAGCAGAGTTGGGTTTCGCCGGAATTGCAGTTGGCGCGTCTATGAATGGATTGAGGCCTATAGTTGAATTTATGACCTGGAACTTCGCAATTCTGGCTGCAGATCAAATTATCAATAGCGCAGCAAAGATGTTGCAAATGTCAGGAGGGCAATATTCATGTCCAATTGTTTTTCGAGGTGGGAATGGTCAGGCTGGTCAGTTGGCGGCAACCCATTCGCAGTCATTCGAGGCTTTTTACGCACACGTTCCCGGATTGAAAGTAATTACGCCATCTACGCCTTATGATGCTAAAGGCTTGTTAAAAGCCGCTATTCGGGACAATGATCCTGTAGTTTTTTTGGAATCAGAAAAAATGTACGGGGATAAAGGTGAAATTCCGGAGGGCGAATATATTATTCCGATTGGTTTAGCCGATGTGAAGAGGAAGGGTAAAGATGTAACGGTTGTTACCTTCGGAAAGATTATTAAAGTGGCTCAAGAAGCAGCAGAAGAACTTGAAAAAGAAGGGATCTCACTTGAGATTATTGACCTTCGTACGATTCGCCCCATCGATTACGCTACCGTTGTAGACTCCGTCAAAAAAACAAATCGCTGTGTAGTATTGGAGGAGTCCTGGCCTTTGGCATCGATATCTTCTGAAATCGCTTACCATTTGCAGCGTTATGCCTTTGATTTCCTTGATGCACCGGTAGAACGGGTTACCCAAACCGATACACCGTTCGCATTCTCTCCAACACTCATAGACGAAGCATTACCGAATGTAGAGCGTGTAATTACAGCAGTGAAGCGGACCTTGTATAGGTAGTGATTTAAGTTCAAAAAAGTTCAAAGTTGAAAGGGTTCAAATGTTCAACCCAGACACATTTGAACTCCGCAAGCATTTGAACGCCGTAGGCCTTGAACTCTGAAAGACGCAGTATTTTCATAAGTCTTGTTTCCTTATTTGGTTTGGCAGGCTCTCCGCAAACCTTGTTCTGAATCCTCAGCTTCATTTTAGGATGCCTCATATTCTACCAGCGTCAGTTGCCTTTTTAACTAAATGTCGGAAACCGGTATTTTGACTTTTAACATTCAATTGTGAAAAAAATACACTTTTTTTTGAAAGCTTCTTGGTTTATCGGATAAACTATCTATCTTTGCACCCCTCAAAGTGTATTAGGGATAACTTTATATTGTAAAAATTAAGAGTATTTTATGCCAACTATTCAACAATTAGTTCGCAAAGGAAGAACAGCGGTAGTCAAGAAAAGTAAGTCTGCTGCACTTGATTCATGTCCACAGCGTAAGGGAGTTTGTGTAAGGGTTTACACAACTACTCCAAAGAAGCCAAACTCCGCTATGCGTAAAGTAGCAAGGGTGCGTTTGACCAATGGTAAAGAGGTGAACGCATACATTGGTGGGGAAGGTCACAACCTACAGGAACACTCACTTGTTCTAGTGCGTGGAGGAAGGGTGAAAGACCTTCCGGGAGTTCGTTATCATATCGTCCGAGGGGCGGAAGATACAGCAGGTGTTGAGGGTAGATCTCAACGTCGCTCAAAGTATGGAACAAAAAGACCCAAAGCGAAATAATTAAAAAACGTTAAGAGATGAGAAGAAGGAAAGCGAAAAAGATAGCGATTCTCCCGGATCCGAAATTCAATGACGTTGTGGTAACAAAGTTTGTCAACAACCTCATGTACGATGGTAAAAAAAGTTTGGCATTCAGCATTTTTTATGACGCAATTGAGATCGTAGATAAAAAAATTGAAGATCAGGAAGGGTTGGAAGTATGGAAAAAGGCATTGGAAAATGTAACTCCTAGTGTAGAAGTTCGTAGCCGTCGTGTTGGTGGAGCTACGTTTCAAATACCAACTCCGGTTCGTGATGAAAGAAAATCTTCCCTTGCCATGAAATGGTTAATTGGGTATGCTCGCAAGCGAAATGAGAAAACGATGGCGCAAAGATTAGCCTCTGAGATCATCGCTGCTTCGAAAGAAGAAGGCGCGGCATTCAAGAAGAAAGAAGATACATTAAGAATGGCTGAGGCTAACAAGGCGTTCTCACATTTTAGATTCTAATCAATATGGCAAGAGATCTTAGATTTACTCGTAACATAGGTATCGCTGCGCACATCGACGCCGGAAAAACTACAACCACTGAGCGTATCCTCTATTACGCCGGCGTAAATCACAAAATAGGTGAGGTGCACGAAGGTGGTGCAACCATGGACTGGATGGAGCAGGAACAAGAGCGAGGAATTACCATAACTTCTGCTGCTACTACGGTAAACTGGAACTACCGCGGACAGAAATACCATATTAATATCATTGATACCCCAGGTCACGTTGATTTTACGGTTGAAGTAAACCGATCTCTTCGCGTATTGGATGGATTGGTTTTTCTATTCTCTGCTGTTGATGGTGTTGAACCTCAGTCAGAAACGAACTGGCGACTGGCTAACAATTATAACGTTCCGCGCATTGGTTTTGTAAATAAAATGGATCGTCAGGGGGCTGATTTCCTTGCAGTTTGTAAGCAAGTGAAAGAAATGTTGGGTAGCCACGCACTTCCTTTACAAATTAATATCGGTGATGAGGACAACTTCAAAGGTGTGGTTGACCTTATTAATTGGAGAGGTATTGTTTGGAATGACTCTGATCAGGGAATGACTTTCCAGGAAGTTGAAATTCCTGCAGATATCATTGACGATGCTCGTCAATTGAGAAGTGAATTGCTTGAGGCAGTCGCTGAATTCGATGAGACCTTAATGGAGAAGTTCTTCGAAGATGAGAACTCGCTGACAGAAAGAGAAATTTTGAACGCATTGCGCGAGGCAACCATCTCCGGAAAAGTTGTTCCGATGATGTGCGGATCTTCCTTCAAGAATAAAGGTGTTCAGGCGATGTTGGATATGGTTATGGAAATCCTTCCATCACCTCTGGACATCGAAGCGATTAAAGGAACAAATCCAAAGACGGAGGAGGAAATATCTCGCAAGCCTTCGTATGACGAACCTTTCGCAGGTTTGGCGTTCAAGATCGCTACCGATCCATTTGTTGGTCGTTTGTGTTTCACACGTGCATACTCAGGAAAATTGCCTGCCGGATCATATGTATTGAACACACGTACAGGAAACAAGGAGAGGATTTCCCGAATTTTCCAAATGCATGCGAATAAGCAAAATCAAATCGATGAACTTGGAGCAGGAGATATTGGAGCTTTGGTAGGTTTCAAGGATATCCGGACAGGTGATACTTTGTGCGCTGAAAATGCACCAATCGTTCTCGAATCAATGAAATTCCCTGATCCTGTTATCGGTATCGCTATCGAGCCAAAAACACAGGCTGATCAAGACAAGCTGGGTGTTGGACTTTCTAAACTAGCTGAAGAAGACCCAACATTTCGTGTGAATACAGATGAGGAAACAGGACAGACCATAATCTCCGGAATGGGTGAACTTCACCTTGAGATAATCGTTGATCGTTTGAAGCGCGAGTTCAAAGTGGAAGTAAACCAAGGTGCTCCTCAGGTTTCTTATAGAGAAAATATTACAGCGGAAGTTAATCATCGTGAAGTGTACAAAAAGCAGTCGGGTGGTCGAGGTAAATTCGCTGACATTGTTGTTAAGATTTCTCCTCAGAATGATTCTGAAAAGACAGGACTTGAGTTCATTAATAGTATCAAAGGAGGTAACATTCCGCGTGAATTCATTCCTTCTGTAGAAAAAGGATTCAAGGAGTCTATGAAGAATGGTGTGATGGCCGGATTCCAGGTTGATGCCATGAAAGTTGAGTTGATCGATGGTTCTTTCCACGCAGTAGATTCAGATTCATTGTCTTTTGAATTGTGTGCTAAAATGGCTTACAGAACGGCATTAAAAAATGCTCGACCTATTCTTCTTGAGCCAATTATGAAAATTGAAGTGGTGATGCCGGAAGAAAATATGGGTGATATAGTTGGTGACCTGAACCGTCGTAGGGGTGTGATACGTGGAATGGATGACAGAGCAGGTTCAAAGGTTGTTAAAGCAGATGTTCCACTTTCGGAAATGTTTGGTTATGTAACACAACTTCGTACTCTTTCTTCAGGTCGAGCAAGTTCTTCCATGGAGTTTTCGCATTATTCAGAAGCCCCCAAGAACGTTGCAGATGATGTAATTGCTAAAGCAAGCGGAAAAGTTACAGCTTAAAAATTTGGATATGAGTCAGAAAATCAGAATTAAATTGAAATCATACGATCATAACCTCGTTGACAAATCAGCTGAGAAGATCGTTAAAACGGTAAAGTCTACCGGAGCTATAGTTAGTGGGCCAATTCCACTTCCTACGCACAAACGGATTTATACGGTTTTGAAATCACCACATGTTAACAAAAAAGCTCGCGAGCAGTTTGAATTATGTTCGTACAAGCGTTTACTTGACATCTACAGTTCATCTTCAAAAACGGTAGATGCACTTATGAAACTGGAGCTTCCAAGTGGAGTTGACGTAGAAATCAAAGTTTAATAATTAAATAGTTTAGTATGCCAGGAATTATTGGTAGAAAAGTCGGAATGACTAGCGTTTACAGTGCCGAGGGCAAATCTTTGCCATGCACAGTTATAGAAGCTGGTCCTTGTGTGGTCACACAGATCAAAACACAAGACAGAGATGGTTACGAGGCTACTCAGCTTGGATTCGGAGATCGTAAAGAAAAGAATACACCGAATGCGCTGAAAGGGCACTTTAAGAAAGCTAATACTGCTCCCAAAGCGAAGTTAGTGGAATTTAAAGGATTCGAAAACCTAAATCTTGGTGATATTGTTGACGTCCAGATCTTTGAGGAAGGTGAGTATGTCAGCGTAGTTGGTTCCTCTAAGGGGAAAGGTTTTCAGGGGGTCGTGAGACGTCATGGTTTTGGTGGTGTCGGTCAGTCAACGCATGGTCAGCATAACCGTCTTCGTGCTCCTGGATCGATTGGTGCTTGTTCTTATCCTGCTCGCGTTTTTAAAGGAATGCGAATGGCAGGTCAAATGGGTAACAAGCGTGTTGTTCAGGAAAATCTTGAAGTGTTGAAGGTTTTCGCTGACAAGAATTTGATAGTGGTGAAGGGATCGATTCCTGGATCTAAAGGTGCAACCGTTTCAATTTTGAAGTGATGGAAGTAAAAGTATTTGACGCAAAAGGAAAAGCTACTTCGAAAAAAGTAACGCTTTCAGATACGGTTTTCGGAATCGAACCGAATGATCACGCGATTTATCTTGATGTGAAACAGCATTTGGCAAATCGCCGTCAGGGCACGCACAAAGCTAAGGAGCGCAACGAGATTGCTGGATCAACAAAGAAACTTAAGAAACAAAAAGGTACCGGTGGTGCTCGTGCGGGCAGCGCGAAGTCAGGAACACGTGTAGGTGGGGGTCGTATTTTTGGACCAAGACCACGCAATTACCACTTCAAACTGAATGTTAAATTGAAAAGACTGGCTCGTAAGTCAGCATTCTCTTACAAAGCGAAGAACGATGGAATACTGATATTGGAGGATTTGAACTTCGACGCTGCAAAAACAAAAGATTTTGTTGCACTGGTTACTGCATTGAAACTGGAAAACGAAAAGATTCTTTTGGTGCTTGGTGAAAAGAACGACAATGTATATTTGTCTTCTCGTAACCTTGGAAGAGTAAAGGTCGTAACAGCTGACTCAGTAAACACTTACGATGTGTTGAACGCGAAGAAAGTGGTTTTGGCCGAAAGTTCGTTGGGAGTGATTGAAAAGATTCTAAACTAAGAGTTGATGAAGACAATTATCAAAAAACCGATTATTACTGAGAAGGCTACCGTGACAAGTGAAAAACATAATCGTTTTACTTTTGCGGTCGACCGTTCGGCTAATAAGATCGAGATTAAAAAGGCTGTCGAGAAAATGTATGGGGTTAGTGTTACTGACGTTCGTACATTAAATTATGGTGGCGGAAAATCCTCTGTTAAGTATACGAACAAAGGTGTCGTTGAGCAACCAAGCAAACAATGGAAAAAAGCTGTTGTTTCAGTTGCTACAGGAGAAACGATTGATTTATTTAATAATTTTTAAGCGGTTGACAAATGAGTCTTAAAAAATTCAAGCCTATTACTCCGGGGCAAAGACATAAGATCATAAGTGATTATTCTGAGATTACTGCAAGTACCCCTGAAAAAAGTCTTGTTGCAAGCAAGAAGAAATCTGGAGGACGTAACAATGACGGTAGAATGACGATGCGCTACATTGGTGGTGGTCACAAACAGAAATATCGAATTGTTGATTTTAAACGGGATAAGCATGATGTTCCTGCAACTGTTAAATCGATTGAATACGATCCAAATCGTACCGCTCATATTGCTCTGTTGTATTATGCAGATGGGGATAAAAGATATATCATTGCTCCGAATGGATTGAAGGTAGGTGATGAAGTCGTGGCTGGAAAAAGTGCTGCTCCGAATGTAGGAAATGCGCTCTACCTTAGCGATGTTCCGCTTGGAACAGTTATTCATAATATCGAACTAAAACCCGGAAAGGGAGGAGCGATCGCTCGGGGTGCAGGTACCTATGCTCAGTTGAATGCTCGTGATGGACGATATGCAATCATTAAGATGCCTTCTGGGGAAACTAGAATGATACTTACTACATGTATGGCAACGATCGGTTCTGTTTCGAATGCTGAACACAACTTGGCCGTTTCCGGTAAAGCCGGTCGTTCACGCTGGTTGGGTAGACGTCCACGTGTTCGAGGTGTGGTAATGAACCCGGTTGATCACCCAATGGGCGGTGGTGAAGGACGAAATGCGGGAGGTCACCCTCGCTCACGTAATGGCATGCCCGCCAAAGGATTCAAAACACGTGATAAGAAGAAGTATTCAGATAAGTTCATCATCGAAAGAAGAAAAAAATAAGTAGGATATGAGTCGTTCATTAAAAAAACCACCTTTCGTACACTATAAGCTGATGAAACGCGTGGATGATGCACAAGCTTCAGGGAGCAAAACCGTGATTAAAACATGGTCAAGAGCGTCCACAATTACCCCGGATTTTGTTGGGTTAACATTCGCTGTGCACAATGGAAATAAGTTTATTCCGGTATTCGTTACCGAGAACATGGTTGGTCACAAATTGGGAGAGTTTTCTCCAACGCGTAACTTCCGTGGGCATGCTGGAAATAAAAAAGATAAGAAAAGATAAAATAGCAAAGTTATGGGTGCTAGAAAACGATTAAGAGCTGAGCAAATTAAAGCGACCAAAAGTACGACAGCGTTCGCGCGTCTGAACGATTCGCCTATCGCTCCCAGAAAGATGAGATTAGTTGCAGATCTTGTGAGGGGAGTAGAAGTAAATAAAGCTCTGAATATATTGCAACACAACGCAAAATATGCGTCTGTAAGCCTTATAAAGCTTCTGCGTTCTGCAATTGCTAATTGGGAGCAGAAAAATGAAGGTAAAAGCATTGAAGAGGAATCTTTAATTGTACGCTCCATCGAAGTTGGTGGAGGCACAATGCTGAAAAGAATTCAAGCAGCTCCTCAGGGTAGAGCACATCGAATCAGAAAAAGATCTAATCACGTGACCATCACAGTTGATGGAGCTAAATAAGGTAGGATAAAATGGGACAAAAAACGAATCCAATTGGTAATAGATTAGGTTTCATCCACGGATGGGAGTCGAATTGGTATGGTGGAGAACGATATAAGGATAAGATTGTTGAGGATGATCAGATCCGCAAATATCTTAATGCTCGATTATCCAGAGCGAGTATTGCAAAGATCATCATCGAGCGTACGCTCAAGCTCGTTACAGTTACAATCAATACAGCTCGACCGGGGGTTATCATCGGAAAAGGGGGTCAGGAAGTTGATAAACTGAAAGAGGAATTAAAAAAGCTGACGAAAAAAGAAATTCAGATCAACATTTTCGAGGTTAAACGTCCCGAGTTGGATGCTCGATTGGTTTCTGATGGGATTGCTCGCCAACTTGAGGCGCGTATCTCTTTTCGTCGTGCAATAAAAATGGCTATCGCGAGTACAATGCGCATGGGAGCTGAAGGGATTAAAGTTAAAATCTCCGGACGCTTGAATGGTGCAGAAATGGCTCGTACAGAGATGTATAAGGATGGACGTACTCCGTTACATACGTTCAGAGCTGACATCGATTATGCAGTTTCCGAAGCACATACTACGTATGGTCGTTTGGGTATCAAGGTGTGGATATGCAAAGGCGAAGTTTACGGAAAACGCGATCTTTCTCCTAATGTGGGTATGGCAGCGTCTGGTGCTAAGTCAACAGGTGCTACTAGCGGTGCTCCACGTAAACCAATGGGGGCTAAAAGAAAGAAAAAGTAATTGACAGTAAAATTTAATTAAAAAATGTTACAGCCAAAAAGAACCAAATTTAGAAGAGTTCAGAAAGGACGAAACAGAGGTGAAGCTCAACGTGGCAGCACTATCGCTTTCGGTTCTTTCGGACTGAAAACTTTGGAGCCAGGATGGATCACATCACGCCAGATTGAAGCATCACGTATCGCCGTAACCAGATACATGAAACGTGAAGGTAAAGTGTGGATCCGTATTTTCCCTGATAAGCCGGTTACCTCTAAGCCAGCTGAAGTAAGGATGGGGAAAGGTAAGGGAGCTCCAAGTCACTGGGTAGCGGTAGTGAAACCGGGTCGCATTATGTTTGAGGCAGATGGTGTTTCATATGACATCGCTAAAGAAGCAATGCGTTTGGCAGCTCAGAAGTTACCGGTGAAATGTAAGTTCATTGTTCGCAATGATTATGTAATACCTGGAAAATAAGAAAATAATGAAGCAGCAAGAAATCACAAAACTTTCAGTGGAAGACGTGAAAAAAAAGATTACTCATTTTTCTGAGCAGCTAACAAAAATGAAGCTGACACACCGAGTGGCACCGATTGAAAATCCAATCCAAATCCGTCGGGTGAGAAAAACGATTGCGCGATTGAACACCGAATTGACAAAACGTGAAACACAAGCTTAGTTGCTTGTTAACTATTGAAATTTGCTTGAAATGGAAAAGCGTAATTTAAGAAAAGAACGAATTGGGATTGTAACCAGCGATAAGATGCAGAAGTCGATTGTTGTTTCTGTGGAACGTAAGGTGAAACACCCAAAGTATGGTAAGTTCGTAAAGAAAACCACCAAATTTGTTGCTCATGATGAGAACGACGACTGTCATATCGGTGATACGGTAAAGATTATGGAGACACGTCCGTTGAGCAAATCTAAGAACTGGAGATTGGTGGAGATTATTGAAAGAGCTAAATAATTTTAGTAATGATACAAACAGAATCAAGACTTGCAGTGGCTGATAACTCCGGAGCAAAAGAAGTGTTGGTGATCCGTGTACTCGGTGGAACCAAGCGTCGTTATGCTTCAGTTGGAGATAAGATCGTTGTTGCTGTGAAGAGTGCAATGCCCTCTGGTGCCGTTAAAAAGGGTTCGGTAGCCAAGGCAGTAGTTGTAAGAACGAAAAAGGAGGTGCGACGTGCCGATGGTTCTTACATTCGTTTCGATGATAATGCCTGTGTTATCTTGAATCAGGCGGGTGAAATGAGAGGAACCCGTATTTTCGGACCAGTTGCTCGTGAGCTGCGTGAAAACAACTACATGAAAGTTGTTTCTCTGGCTCCTGAGGTACTTTAATAAATGGAAGTCATGCAACAGAAATTACACATTAAAGTAGGCGACACTGTGAAGGTAATAACAGGTGAAGCCAAAGGTCAGGAAGGAAAGATCCTTACGATTGACCGTAAAAAAATGCGTGCAACGGTTGAGGGTGTGAATATGGTCAAGAAACACGCGAAACCAAGTGCAACAGACCCTCAGGGAGGAATAGTGGAGAAAGAAGGAAGCATCCACGTTTCTAACTTAATGATTGTATCCAAAGGTCAAGCGACTCGCGTTGGTCGAAAGTTGGATGCTAAAGGAAAAATAGTTCGTTATTCAAAAAAGTCAGGGGAGGAAATTAAATGAGTTACGCGCCAAGACTTAAGGAAAAGTATAATGCGGAAATAGTTCCTGCATTGACTGAAAAGTTCGGGTACAAGACGGTAATGCGTGTACCTAAACTGCAAAAGATAGTATTGAGCCAGGGTATGGGAGATGCGGTTGCTGATAAAAAACTTATTGAAAGTGCGGCTTCAGATCTTTCTAGAATTGCTGGTCAAAAAGCAGTTACAACGATATCCAAAAAGGACATCTCTAACTTCAAACTAAGAAAGGGGATGCCGATAGGAACTAAGGTTACTCTTCGCGGAGATAGGATGTACGATTTTCTGGATAGATTGCTTTCTGTTTCTCTTCCTAGAACTCGAGATTTCAGGGGGATTAATCCAAAAGGATTTGATGGCCGAGGCAACTTTAACCTTGGAGTGAAGGAACATATCATTTTTCCAGAAATTGACATCGATAAAGTAAACCGTATCCTTGGAATGGACATTACATTCGTTACTTCCGCTGAAAGCGATGAGGAAGCGAAAGCACTTTTGGATGCATTTGGATTCCCATTCATTAAAAAATAAGAAGAAATGGCAAAAGAATCAATGAAAGCGCGTGAGCGCAAAAGAGAAAGAATGGTAGCTCGCTATGCCAAGAAGCGTGAGGAATTAACAAAGATCCTTAAATCTACAGATGGTTCTGACGAGGTTCAAGCCGCTAAATGGGATGCAATGATGGCAATCCAAAAACTTCCCGCAAATTCATCTAAGATTCGCGTTCATAACCGTTGCGGTTTGACGGGGCGTCCAAGAGGATATATGCGTCAGTTTGGTATCTCAAGGGTTACTTTCCGTGAAATGGCTTTGTCAGGAAAGATCCCGGGAGTTAAAAAAGCAAGTTGGTAATTATTAGAATTCTATAAAAATATGAATACAGATCCAATAGCAGATTTTCTAACCCGTATCCGTAATGCAAGTGCGGCTGGGTTGAAAATGGTTGAGATTCCGGGGTCAAATGTGAAGCGTGCAATGACACAGATTCTGTTTGATCAGGGATTTATAACAAATTACAAGTTTGAAGAAGACGGAAAACAAGGAGTAATTAAGATTGCGTTGAAATACAACCATTCTACAAAAGTTCCGGCGATCACTAAGATTGACAGAGCTTCTCGCCCGGGCCTTCGTAAATATAGTGGCTCGGCTCATATGCCACGAGTACTGAATGGTTTGGGAATTGCTATCATTTCCACTTCAAAAGGTGTAATTACTGATAAAGAAGCAAGAAAACACAACGTTGGTGGCGAAGTACTCTGCTACGTTTATTAATTTTTAAGTTAAAAAAAATGTCAAGGATAGGCAAATCCCCAGTAAAAATCCCGAGTGGAGTAGATGTAAAGTTAGAAGGTAACAAAGTTACCGTTAAGGGCCCTAAAGGTGAGCTTGTACAGGAAATGGAATCCGGCGTTTCGCTTACTATTGATGGAAACACAATAACTTTCAGCCGCGAATCAGATGCACCTTCTCATCGCGCAAAACATGGTCTTTACCGTGCATTGTTGCGGAATATGGTACAAGGTGTTTCGGAAGGGTATAAAAAGGAATTGGAAGTAATTGGAGTAGGTTATCGTGCAAACGCTGCTGGTCAGCAATTGGAGTTGGCACTTGGTTTTTCTCACCCCATTGTATTCGAAATTCCTTCAGAAATTAAGGTGTCTTCTAATACTGAAAAAGGAAAGGCTCCTGTTGTGACACTAGAATCTTACGACAAACAGCTCCTGGGTCAGGTTGCTGCCAAAATTCGCTCCTTCCGTAAACCTGAACCTTATAAAGGAAAAGGTATCCGATTTGTGGGTGAAGAGATCCGTAGAAAAGCTGGTAAATCTGCAGGTAAGAAATAAAAATTATATGTTATGGCACTCAGTAAACTAAACAGAAGAGCAAAAATTAAAAGAAGAATCAGAAAGAAGCTTTCTGGTACCTCCAAAGTGCCTCGTCTTTCGGTTTTCCGAAGCAACAAGCAAATCTATGCTCAGTTGATTGACGACACAAGTGGAACAACGCTCGCATCCGCTTCATCATATAAGAACAAAGCTATTGAAAAGAAAAATAAATCTGAGCAAGCAGCTGTTGTTGGTAAAGAAGTGGCCGAGAAGGCAATCAAAGCCGGAATTGAGAATGTGGTATTTGACCGTAACGGGTATTTGTACCATGGTAGAGTTAAATCATTGGCTGACTCAGCTCGGGAAGGCGGACTTAAATTTTAAAAAATGGCAGCACAAACATTGAATAGGGTGAAATCTGCAGATACTGAGCTTAAAGATAAGCTTGTGGCGGTGAACCGTGTAACTAAAGTCACTAAGGGTGGCCGTACGTTCTCCTTCTCTGCAATCGTAGTTGTAGGAGATGAGAATGGAATTGTTGGTCATGGACTCGGTAAGGCAAAAGAGGTTACAGAGGCGATTACTAAAGGGATCGATGATGCGAAGAAAAATTTGATTAAAGTTCCGATTTTAAGAGGAACAGTCCCTCATCCTCAAAAGGGTAAGTTTGGCGGAGCTGAAGTTCTTTTGAAGCCTGCTACGAATGGTACCGGTGTAATCGCAGGTGGTGCGATGCGTGCCGTACTTGAAAGCGTTGGGGTTCATAACGTATTGGCGAAATCTCAAGGATCTTCCAACCCTCACAACGTAGTTAAAGCAACTATAGATGCGTTATCTCAAATGAGAGATGCGTTATCTGTTGCCAAACAAAGGGGGATCTCCTTGGATAAGGTGTTTAACGGTTAATAGTGTGAATGATGGCTACAATTAAAATCAAGCAAGTTAGAAGCGCTATCAAACGTCCGGCTACTCAGAAGGCTACGATCAAAGCGTTGGGATTCAAAAAGTTGAATCAAGTGGTGGAGCATGAGGCAACTCCTCAGATCCTTGGAATGGTTAAAAAAGTACAACACCTTTTGGAGGTTGTTGAATAAATTCAAAAAATCGCGATAAAATGAACTTACATAATTTAACTCCTGCAAAAGGCTCGGTTAACCGGGAGAAAAGAATTGCCAGAGGTCAGGGTTCCGGACATGGAGGTACCTCGACGCGTGGTCATAAAGGAGCAAAATCAAGATCAGGATATAGTAAAAAGATTGGTTTTGAGGGTGGTCAGATGCCACTTCAGCGCCGAGTTCCTAAGTTTGGGTTCAAGAACATTAACCGAACGGAATACAAGGCAATCAATCTGGATATCATTCAATCATTGGTTGAGTGCAAAAATGTTTCTGAAATTACCATTGAAGTATTGCGCGACAACGGACTGGTATCCAACAATGAATTGGTAAAAATTCTTGGTAGAGGTGAATTAAAGGCAAAGATTAACGTTACAGCACATAAATTTTCAAGTACTGCGAAAGTAGCTATTGAAAGTCAAGGTGGTAATTGTTCAGAAATCTAATTAACTTTGCCAACATTTTTCGAAAATGAATCGTTTTATACAGAACATAAAGAATATCTGGAAGGTAGAAGAGTTGAGGAAAAGAATCATCCTTACTCTTACGCTTATACTCGTTTATAGAGTCGGTTCTTTCGTAATTCTGCCCGGCGTCAATTATACGGCGCTAATTAATGCACAAGCAAATGGTGGACAAAACACGCTTGAAACTCTCCTGTCTCTGTTTTCCGGAGGAGGGTTTACCAATGCTTCTGTCATGGCACTAGGTATTATGCCATACATTAGTGCGTCGATTATTATGCAGTTGTTGGGTATGGCTGTTCCAGCTGTACAGAAAATGCAGAATGAAGGGGAATCTGGAAGAAAACGAATAAATAACTACACGCGGATTCTTACCGTTGTTATCTGTGCTTTACAGGCCCCAAGTTATTTAACGCTGTACGTACAATCCAAAGGAGCAATGCCCGTTGATGCATCAACTTTCTGGTGGGTGCAAACGATTCTGGTATTAATTTCCGGATCTATGTTCGCCGTTTGGCTTGGAGAACGAATTACAGATAAGGGAATTGGAAATGGTATTTCACTATTGATTACAGTAGGAATTCTAGCTCGGCTTCCAGAAGCGTTTTTGGCAGAATTTGGCTTTGCGGTCGGTGCGGGTAATCTTATTAAGATTGTGCTTGAATTGATCGTTTTTATGCTGGTTGTAATGGGCACAATCCTTATTGTTCAGGGTGTACGAAGAATCCCTTTGAACACCGCGAAGCGTGTTGTAGGATCTCGAGCTGTGGATGAGCAAGGCGCACGCAGCTATTTGCCTATCAAAGTTAATGCGAGTGGCGTTATGCCCATCATCTTTGCCCAGGCGATTATGACGATTCCTATGATGATTTATTCAGGCTCGAGTGGAAAAGGCGGTTCTTTCCTTGAGCGTACGCTAGGGGATATTTATGGCGTAACGTATAACGTATTACTAGCCGTTCTGATAATTGTGTTTACTTATTTCTACACGGCTATTATGATTAATCCTAGAAAAATTGCAGATGACTTGAAGCGAAGCGGTGGATTTATTCCCGGAGTTAAGCCGGGTGAGGATACCGCCGATTACATTGATTCGCTTGTTTCACGTATTACATTTCCTGGCTCCCTTTTTCTGGCTGCAGTGGCTATTCTGCCTTCTATAGCAAAGATTGCCGGAGTAAATGATGCTTTCGCAATGTTTTTTGGAGGAACATCATTATTGATCATGGTTGGGGTAGTTTTGGATACTCTTCAGCAGATTGAATCTTATCTGTTGAATCGTCACATGGACGGATTAATGGAAGGAGCACGTGTAAAAGGTAGAAGAACTAACGAATTGTCAGGTTTTTAATATGGCAAAACAGTCGTCAATAGAACAGGATGGTGTGATCATAGAAGCACTTTCGAACGCAATGTTCAGGGTAGAGTTGGAAAACGGTCACGTGATTACTGCTCACATTTCTGGAAAGATGAGAATGTTTTACATCAAGATTCTTCCCGGAGACAGGGTAAAAGTGGAGATGTCTCCTTACGATCTGACGAAGGGGAGGATATCTTTCAGATACAAGTAAGAATATTTCTTAAAAGAAAAAAAAATGAAAGTAAGAGCATCAGTTAAAAAACGAACTGCGGACTGCAAGATCGTTAAAAGAAAAGGAAGGGTTTATGTGATCAACAAAAAGAACCCAAAACTTAAACAAAGACAAGGGTAATTAAATAGAGTATGGCACGTATTGCAGGTATAGATTTACCAAAAAATAAAAGAGGTGTAATCGGTTTGACTTACATCTTTGGTATCGGAAGAAGTACTTCGAAGAAGATTTTGAAGGATAATGGTATTGATGAGAACATCAAAGTTCAAGATTGGAATGATGATCAGTTGGGAGCTATTCGAAATTCAATCAATGAAATTAAAACTGAAGGTCAGTTGCGTTCTGAGATCCAGTTGAACATCAAACGTTTGATGGATATTGGATGTACTCGTGGAATTCGCCATAGAGCAGGTCTTCCATTGAGAGGTCAACGCACGAAGAACAATTCTCGTACAAGAAAAGGAAGAAGAAAAACAGTTGCTAACAAGAAAAAAGCAACTAAGTAATAATCAGGATAATTTGAAAATTCGATGATTTGAAAATCTCAAATCAGAAAAGGATCAAATCTTCAAATTAATAAAGATGGCAAAGTCTAATCAAAAGAAGAAGAAGAACGTCAAAGTAGATGCAGCGGGTGAAGCGCATATTCAAGCTACCTTCAACAATGTTATTATTTCTTTGACGAACAACGCTGGTCAGGTAATCTCCTGGTCATCGGCTGGAAAAATGGGCTTCAAAGGTTCTAAAAAGAACACGCCTTATGCTGCGCAGGTTTCTGCGGAGGATGCAGCGAAGGAGGCTCATGACTTCGGATTACGTAGAGTTAAAGTATATGTTAAAGGACCCGGAGCAGGAAGGGAATCTGCTATTCGTTCTTTGCACAATGCAGGAATTGAGGTAATGGAAATAATAGATGTTACTCCACTTCCGCATAATGGTTGTCGTCCACCTAAAAGACGGCGAGTATAATAGTAACTTAACCGAAGAAGCGCTAATTGTCATCGAAGGAAAGCCTTAATTCATGACTGCTTCTTTAAATAACAATTTAATATGGCAAGATACAGAGGTCCAAAATCAAAAATTGCGCGTCGCTTCAGAGATCCGATATTCGGTCCGGATAAGG
>JBIKYP010000058.1:0-14457 GCA_044355195.1 Crocinitomicaceae bacterium
TTAAGCCCTTTAATAGCACGATGCATAGCTAGGAAACTTGCATTCAAGATATTCAGTTTGTCTATTTCCAAAGGAGTAGCTGAGCCTATATTGAAAGTAATGGCCTCTTGTTCAATGATAAGTCGTAGTTCGTCTCGCTTCTTTTTACTCAGTTGTTTTGAATCCGTTAGAAATGGATGTCTGAAATTTTTAGGTAAGATAACCGATGCTGCTACTACCGGTCCTGCAAGACAGCCTCTTCCTGCTTCATCGCAGCCAGCCTCAGTGAGCAATGAGTTTGAGAAAGGAGCGATGATTTGTTTCACTTTTCAAAATTGGCAAATAAATTGTATATTAGCTCATGTATTATTCAAAGTCTATACCGACTTTTTGATTGTTTTGAAATATGAAAATTATACTTTTAATTCTTGTTCCAATTTTGTTTAACGTGAACAGAAGCTTTGCACAGGAAAAATCATCTGTTGCAATTGTACACTCGAAATCAACATTTCTTGAAGGAAAAACGAACGGTAAATTTAAGTTTACTTTACCTTCCCATTTAACAAAGGAAGAGGTGGAAAAAAGTTCCTTTTACTATGTTCACAATTTTACGGTTAATTTCGATCACACAACCCGGATTGCCGAGATCAATATGGTCTCCAATGATGGAAGAAGTCGTCACATAATTGTGCGCTTTCTTTCGGCATGTGGTATTCAATATATTGAAATAGAGAGCAAGTTAATAGGGCTATATCCGTTTTACGAAACATACCTCAAGTAAAAAGAACAAGAAATATTTGTGCCAAGCTTGGATGTTTACCTATTACTATGTTTACCATTGTTGATTATTTAGGTCGTCCGGTTTCAAGAAGCAAGAATTGATCTAAAGATCAAATTTTCAATAAGTGATATTTGTGTCCCGTATAGCTAATAAGATTATTCGGCGGGATATTCCCGCCGAATAATGGTCAAAAACAATATTTGTTACTTTCTATTATTTTCGAGGCAATTAGCTGTCGCGCAGTTTTGGGATTAAAAACTTCCGTTTTTGTAAAACGTTTTAGTCCCATCAACATCATGCGCAACTCATCTCCCTCTGCAAAGGAATTCAAGGCATCTTTTCCGGCTTTTTCAATGCGGTCAGCCGTATCGTAAAAATATGTTTTTACAATTGCTATTTGTGCTTCGCAAGCGGCTTCTCCTTTTATTGAAATCATTTTCTCAACACGAAGTAAAACTGATTCTGCTTGATAGATCCATATGGCGATATCTGCAATATTCATAAGGATTTCCTGTTCTTTGGACAGAGTTTGCATTAGTTTTTGAACCGCACTGCCTGCTATCATAAGGATCGTCTTTTTGAAGTTCTCAAGATACTTATTTTCGTTTCCTAAAATTCCTTGAGGAGCGTCATTTAGTTCGGGAATGCTCATTAGCTCTCCTGCTATCTTCATGGCTGGCACCATAAGGTCCAATTCCCCCTTCATCGCGCGACGAAGAATCATATCCACGGTAAGCATTCTGTTGATTTCATTTGTCCCTTCGAAAATGCGGTTGATGCGTGCATCACGGTATGCCCTTTCTACCGGAGATTCGGCTGAGTAACCCATGCCGCCATATACCTGAACAGCTTCATCAACTACATAATCCAAACATTCCGATCCCGCTACTTTCAACATGGCGCACTCGGCCGCAAATTGCTCAATACCTTTGAGTGTCGCCTGACCTTTCTGCATTCCACCCTCAATTAAACCTTCAATGGCATCTTCTATGTTTTGTCCGGCGCGGTATGTGGCAGATTCCAACACAAATGTTCGAATTACTTGCTCCGCTATTTTATAGCGAATTGCACCGTACTTTGAAATTGGTCTCCCGAATTGTTCGCGTTCATTGGCGTAATTAATACTATCCGAAATCGCCACTTTTGATCCTCCCAATACTCCGGCAGCCAATTTTATTCTACCGATGTTCAAGATATTAAGGGCAATTTTGAAACCGTTTTCTCTTTCTGATAAAAGATTTTCGACAGGAACCTTTACATTATTAAAAAATACCTGTCGAGTAGAAGACCCCCTGATTCCCATTTTCTTCTCTTCCGGATTTAAACTAATTCCTTCCCAATGGGCTTCAACCAAAAATGCCGAAAGATTGGTGTCATTTTCAATCTTGGCAAAAACAGTCATAAAGTTTGCAAAACCTCCGTTGGTGATCCACATTTTTTGTCCGTTCAGAACGTAGTGCTTGCTATCTTCGGATAAAACTGCTTTCGTTTTTCCCGAATTTGCGTCTGAACCAGAGCCCGGTTCTGTCAAACAGTAGGCTGCCTTCCATTCGCCAGTAGCGAGTTTCGGAATGTACTTTGCTTTTTGTTCCTCTGTTCCATAGTAGAGTAGCGGCAGTGTTCCAATTCCTGTATGTGCGCCGTAGGCAACAGAAAAAGAATAACCTTTTCCAAGGTGTTCAGTTGCAAATAATGAGGTCTTGAAATCAACACCCATTCCGCCATATTCTTCAGGTACAGACATGCCAAGCATACCGAGTTCACCCGCCTTGTTGAGGAGAGAAAGCATTAAACCATCCTCCATTTTGTCAATTCGTTCGAGATGCGGAACGACTTCCTGATCAATAAAGTCGTCGCACATCTGACCAATCATTCGTTGTTCTTCATTCCATTCCTCAGGAATAAAAATTTCTTCAGGTTTGGTTTTTCGAATTAAGAATTCTCCGCCTTTTATTGGATTTGTATTTACAGAGTTCATGCTTATGTTGAATTTAATTGTTGTCAGCTACTAAAATAACAAATCTACTTAATATTATGCATGCATATCAAAGAAAAATATTTTTGATTTGAACATTTGAACATTTGAACATTTGAACATTTGAACATTTGAACATTTGAACCCTTTCCACTTTGAACTATTGAACTATTGAACAATTGAACAATTGAACAATTGAACATTTTGTCATTAAAGTCATTATAATTTAAATTCTCAAATTCTCAAATTCTCAAATTCTCAAATTCTCAAATTTCCTAATATCAATTGGCTATAGCGATCTTTAGCTTTTTGCCCTTGACTTTTTCTTGAGAGATGAGTTGAAGAAGGGGGCGGATATTTTTTCGTTTCAGTGCCACGAAGGAAGAAAAATCTAATACGGTAATTAGTCCAATGTCTTCTTTTTTTAATCTGCCTTTTTGTCCGAGGAAACCAACAAGATCTATCTTGTTGATCTTGTCCTTTTTTCCACCACTGAAATAAACAGTGACCCATTCACTTTTGGTCGGGTAAGACAATTCAGGATCTATTCTGTAGATTTCTGCGGTGAAGTTCAGGTATTCGGGTGTTACTTCGTCCGAATTAATCATCAAATAGGCGGAACCATTAGCTTTCATGCGTGCCGTTCGACCATTTCGATGTATAAAAGCTTCCTTTGAGTTCGGATATTGAAAATGTACGACATGCTGTATTTCCGGTATGTCTAGCCCTCTTGAGCCGAGGTCGGTGCAGATCAATGTATGGTGACTTCCGTTTCGGAATTTGATGAGTGCGCGCTCCCGATCATCTTGTTCCATGCCCCCGTGATAGGAGACGGATTCGAAATTAGCTTCTTTTAAAAAGTTGGTAATGGACTCGGTGGCCTCCCGAAAATTGCAGAATACAATGGTGGGTTCCCCTTTGAAAGAGCATAGCAGTTCGAACAGTCGCTCGAATTTGTTGGCAGACTTTACTGGAACTTTGAAAAATGTGATGTTCGGTCCTTCCTCTTCTGATAGAAAATTAATGATTTCGGGCTGTCGAAAATTCAGATAGGATGGAAATTCTTCCATGATTGTAGCAGAGACCAGCGTCGTTTTTTTCAACCTAACCAAGTTTTCACGAATGAAACGCATCTGATCCTCAAATCCAAATTCTAGGCATTTGTCATATTCATCGATGACGACTTGTGCCGTATTATCAAAGTTTAGATTGTTGCGTGTGAGATGATCACAAATCCTTCCCGGTGTACCAATGAGTACTGCAGGAGCTTCTGAAAGGCTATTTCGTTCCACTTGCATGGAGTGCCCACCATAGCACGTGAGAACTTTGAAATTTGTTTTCAAGGATTTGAACACAGTTTCTATTTGTATTGCCAATTCACGGGAAGGAGCTAGGATGAGCACTTGAATACCAATTTGTTCTTTTTTTAAATTCAAAAGAATGGGCAAAAGGAAAGCCAACGTTTTACCAGATCCTGTTTGGGATAACAAGAGAAGGTTGTCCTGTTTTTGACCGAGCCGAAGGGTTTCTTTCTGTAAGGTGTTTAAGGACTGAAATCCTGTATTTTTCAATACATGGTCGACGATTTCTTGTTGTTTACTCATGGAGCAAAGATAGGGGGAATAAGGTAATTCTTTTCGTTATGTTTTTAGCTTACCAAAAGGTAAGTTGCTATTTAGTAAGTTACAATTTAGTAAGTTTTGTATATTTGTAAAAAGTTGATTAGATGGAACCTTCACCTTTCTTGTTTGGTACAACCGTAAGTAAAACAGGTTTTACAAATAGAGAGCAAGATATAGAGAAACTATATCTTAATCTCACCCAAGGCATTAACACACTTTTGATCTCCCCAAGACGTTGGGGAAAATCTTCCTTGGTAGAACGCGTTTTACTCAAGATCAGGGAAGAGCAGCCTAAAATAAAAGTGCTTCACCTCGATCTGTTTTCTGTTTCTTCGGAGGAGGAGTTGCTCGAACTGTTGGCGAAAGAAGTAGTTAAGGCATCTTCTTCCGCATGGCAAGATTGGCTACAAGCGGGCAAGGATTTTTTCAAGCAATTAACACCGGTTTTCTCTGTAGGAATTGATCCGCTGCACGATTTCAGTTTAACATTTGACTGGAATCAGATTAAAAAACACAAGAATGAAATTTTAGATCTTCCGGAAAAAATCGCCAACGAGAAAAAATGTCGCTTTGTAATCTGCCTGGATGAATTTCAAAATCTGGCCACATTTCCGGAATTCGATCAACTTGAAAAAAGCATGCGTTCCGTTTGGCAGCGGCAAAAATCGGTGACCTATTGTCTTTATGGAAGCAAGCGTCACATGATGACAGATATTTTCAATAATCCATCCAAGCCGTTCTATCGTTTTGGAGATATGATGCTGCTTCAAAAGATCAAACGTGAAAAGTGGGTTTCATATATTCAGGAAAGTTTCAGGAAAACGAAAAAAGAGATTACTCCGGAGGTAGCTGAAATGATCCCCGAAATCATGCAGGATCACTCATGGTATGTACAACAACTAGCGCACTACACCTGGCAAAAAACAAAAAAGAAAGCCACCAAAAAAGAGGTGGAAGCCGCTTTTTCAGAGTTGATTCATGCTAATTCTCCGCTTTATTTACGTGAAGTCGAAGGATTAAGTGTCACACAACTTAATTTATTAAAAGCGATTACCAAAAACGAAGCGCAATTAAGCAGTGTAAAAACGATACAAACCTATCGTTTAGGAACTTCGGCCAATGTAATCAAGAACAAAACAACGTTGCTTAAAGCGGATATCATTGATGAAGCTAATGGTAAAGTTTCCTTTTTGGATCCTGCTTTTGAATATTGGTTCAAAAGGCAATATTTTGGAGAACAACGAGTGTTTTAATATAGTTTCCGTTTTTGTACAAGCTAATTTGTAATTTGTATATCATAGTATACAAAAACAACTTTTTTATACTTGTGTGTATTTATAATACATAAATTGGAAATGCTTCGGGGTGGAAGACCCACCACCGAAGCGTAAAAAAATAAATTCAGATGATTCAACTACCTACTGTAACACAATCTTTCGAATATCCACCGTATTTCCTTGCGGATCAATGAGGTGAACAAAGTAAATACCGTTTCCGGTCCATGTGCCTAGATCGACGTAGGAGGATTGTTGCGTAATGTTGGTTTGAAACATTTGCTGCCCGACTGAATTGATAATTTTCAACTGATGCCCACTCAAGGTAGCGTAATTTCCGTAGAATCCAAAGCGCGGTTCCAGATTCCGATGTCGTCGATTTTGCCATTGAATACATCCCAAGGGATATTGCCGGGATTTAACCAATTACTTCCGATAAAAATTGGACAATTAGTTGCAGGTGTAAAATTATTTTTTGTTGTAGGGTAAGTGGTTTCCTTTTTCGACAATTTGTAAATATAGTTTATTGAATTGCTTTATTGTTTTTTTGTAAAAACTAAATTGTACCACTTACCTGTCCATTACAGATTCCCGCATCGCCCCCCGATCTTAGTAATGTATTGTTATTTCCTATAGAATAGTCGATAGTTTAATAAAACCAAATAGATACCGAGTATTCTTGATTAAGAAAGTTTGGACTATTTTGAATTTTAATGTAGTCATCAACCCCGTCAAAACTATACGCCTGATTTGCGTTTCCAAAGCGGTCTGTGGTAAGTGTGGCTCCATTCACAGTGCCATTGTTGCCATTTCCAGATTCATCATTGGCATTTCCGTTAAACGGCCACCAACCAACCATCCCATTTGTTGGTACATAAGAAGGTACTTGCGCCATTGTGATTGCAGAAAAGCCTAAAGCGATTACTGCGGTTAGAAGTAAATTTTTCTTTTTCATAATAGAAATTTAAGTTCTACCCGCCCCGCAGTAGAGTTTATATAAAAAAATCAGCGTGGGACAGTTGCCGTTACTCGTATCTGAGGGAGTCGAAGCCCTAACCTACAAAGTAAAGCAACCCCCACGCCTTGACGTGAGCGTTTCGCTTTCTTCCCTGTAGGTTTTGAATTTTCGACTTTTCAGATACAGGAATTAGCAAACGCTAATGTGATATATGTCTTTTAAGTTATCTTATCTGTTTCTTTATCAGTTTTATATGAGACGAATATAGCTTATTTGCTCCAAGATATAAAGTAATTACGTGTTTTTTAAGTTTAAAAAGTTCCTTTCCGAGTGATTAAAACTTTATGATCAAGTAGCAGTTGTCATTCTTGTTCTGCTTTTCCGTTCTTTTGTCTTGATACAAAAGAACCAAAAGATCAAGACTCGATTTAGCCGTTCGGCGAAAATTTCTCATCGATCAAAACACAAAAAGAGTGGAAACATATCGTTTCCAAACTACAAGCGCTTTTTGGTTTTGTTTTGCGATTCGAAATTTTCGCCGAACGGCTAAATCGAGTCGGGATTACCCACTAAGCATTGTGGTATTTGAATGTTTTCTAAGTCATAAAAACCAAAGGTCTTCTTACTTGTATCTAATTGGATGATAGATAAAAGATTGGTCTATGATAGAAACATGCCGGCATGAACTGCTGTGATTTGTTCTGTCAGCATTTTAGTTTCCGGGTCATTACTCAAAACAAAAGCTGTCAAAATGGGTTTGTCTAAAATTTCTTGTAGTCCGATCAATCCTCGGGCATCCGTTTTATGAACTGATTCGGATTGTTTAATTTCAAAGGCATAACAGCCTTGATCTGTTTCTATCAGCAGATCCACCTCCCTACCATCGACGGTTCTTAAATGGAAAAAAGAAACGGGAGCGCCACTATTTTTGGCTTGTTTATAAATCTCCGCCACAATCGCACTTTCGAATGCATTTCCGTTCAGGGTTCCAATCGTTTTATTGGCCACCATTTGCTGTACCCCGGGATCCAGGTAATGGAGTTTTGGCATTTTGGAAAGTCGCTTCAACGGATTACGATGCCGCGGAGCCAGCAAGATGGTTTGATAGCTCAACTCCATGTAGTGCATAAAACGTTGAGCCGTAAGACTATGGATACTTGCCTGTCTGGCCATATAGGAGAAGTTGATGGTTTGTCCGGTAAGGAGGGCACTCATTTGCTGCACACGAATAAAAGGCTCGAGATTTTTAAATACGGCGAGGTCACGTATATCACGCTCAAGGTAAGTTCGTACGTAGTCTTGCAACCAGCTTTCTTTTTCAGCATCGGAGAGGACATCCTTGTGAAGAATAGGGTATCCACCCCATTTTAAATAGTTGTCGTAGGCTACTTTTTTCTCTGTATAATTTGGAAGTAATTGAAAAGAGGGGAATAATGTAGGTAGGCTCCCAGATTCCAAAAGTTGCTGAAAAACAGATGGTTTTGGATTGTCTTACCATCCTTTTGTTTGCATTTCCGGCAAGGTCAACGGGAACAATTCGATGATTTTACATCGTCCTGCGAGCGATTCTTTGACTTTTTGAAGCAATAGCAATTGACTTGATCCCAAAAGGATATGCGAAGTGTCCTCGAATTGATCGTACACTGCCTTGATGCTCTCAATAATCGCCGGGGATTTTTGGATCTCATCTAAAATGGCTTTAGGATATAGTTCATGCCATTGTTTAGCAGTCAGTTTTGACAGATCTACTCGCGTTACAGGGTCCTCAATCGTAATGTACGGATGATTATGGAAAAGTTACTTTACCAGGGTAGTTTTTCCCGATTGACGTGCTCCCGTCAACACTAGAATTCTTCCTAGAATACTGGTGGATTGGTTCTTGATTTCATTGCTTTTCTGGCGCGAACGCATTGGCGTAAAGATTTCAAATTTTACGCCAAATTAAAAAATATACGCCATAATTTTTAATTAAATTCAAAAATATACGCCATAATCTTTAATTGTATTCAAAAATATAGGTATCAATTAAGTTGTAATTTTCTCTTTACAACATCTCAATCACGCCTGCAGCACCTTGTCCCGTGCCCACGCACATCGTAACAATACCATATTTTTGCTGACGTTTTTTCAATTCGTTCATGATCTGAACAGAGAGTTTTGCGCCCGTACATCCAAGTGGGTGACCCAAAGCAATAGCTCCGCCATTCACGTTCACCAGATCCGGATTAATACCCGTTTCTCTGATCACGGCCAAAGACTGTGAGGCAAAGGCTTCGTTCAATTCATACAAATTGATATCGTTCATCGAAAGTCCGGCCATTTTAATCGCTTTCGGAATGGCATCTACCGGTCCAATTCCCATAATGCGCGGTTCGACTCCTACCGCCGCATACGAAGCAAGTCGTGCTACCGGTTCTAGGTTCAATTCTTTCACCATTCTTTCTGACATGACTAGCACGAATGCAGCCCCATCGGATGTCTGAGAGGAGTTTCCTGCCGTCACTGATCCCCCATTGGCAAAAACCGGTCTCAATGCGCCAAGTGCTTCCAGTGTACTTGCTCGCGGTCCTTCGTCTGTATCCACGATGTATTTCTCTGCCTGACGTTTTTCGTTGGTATCCAGAAAAACACGATCCACCTCAATAGGTGCGATGTCGTCTTTGAATCGACCTGATTTAATCGCTGCAATAGCTTTTTCATGAGATTTAAGCGCAAACGCATCTTGCTCTTCGCGACTTACGTTGAATTGCTTTGCAACTGCCTCTGCTGTCAATCCCATTCCCCAGTACCAAGTTGGATTTTCTTTGCCGACTTTTGGATTTGGAACGATTCTCCAGCCACCCATTGCCATGACCGACATGGATTCTGCTCCTCCGGCGATGATGCAATCGGCCATACCAGCTTCAATCTTTGCAGTGGCAATAGCAATGGTTTCCAAACCGGATGCACAATATCTGTTCACGGTCATTCCAGGAACTTTATCCGTGTTTAATCCCATAAGCGAAATCAATCTCGCCATGTTCAATCCTTGCTCTGCTTCAGGAGTAGCGTTTCCTACGATCACATCATCCACTCGTTCTTTATCGAGCTGAGGAACGCTTGCCATCAAATGTTTGATCACGTCTGCGGCAAGATCATCCGGTCTGTAAAAACGAAATCCTCCTTTACCTGCTTTTCCTACTGCGGAGCGGTAGCCTGCTACTATGTATGCTTTTTGTCCCATGTTTTTAAGATGTTAAGACTTCAGGATTTTAAGATTTTAGGACTTGATCCTTGAGTTCAAGAGCTGTTTCTCATTCTCCATCCATCGCAATTTTGTTATTCAGCTTTCAGTTTTCTTGAAAAACCACCAATCATTTTTTGAATAGAGGTGATATTTTCAATTAATTCTTTAGTGTTTATATTGTATAATTCTTCAATAAGTATCAATTGAGTTTCTAGTTCGTAGGATGATGAAATTGCAATATTCAGAAAATGAATGAACTCCTTTTCTGAAGTTCGTCCCGATCCTTCGGCGATGTTAGAAGGAGTAGAAACCGCACTACGATTAATTTGAGAAATCAACCCGAATTTTTCATGCTTTGGCAATTCAGATGTAAGCATGTAAACTTTTTTAACAAGTTGCAACGAATCCTTCCAAATGTTCAATTCCCTGAAATTGTGTGCTTTCTTCATGTCAAGTCTTAAAATCCTGATGTCTTGAAATCTTAATGTCCTGATGGTTAATTCCTCAAAATCTTCCCATACTTCACCAAGGATTCCAATCGCTCCATTGTCTTGCGCTCGGCGCACAATTCAACAAAGGCACGTCGTTCCAAATCAAGTAAATACTGTTCAGAAACAACGGTGTTTTCACTTAAGTCGCCCCCGCAAAGCACAAAGCCTAATTTTTCGGAAATAACGCGATCATAGTCAGACATGTAATTTCCGGAGAGCATTGAATTTGCTCCAACGTAGACGATTCCTAATCCTTCCTGACCCATCACGGTAATGTTTTTTTCGCGTTTTGGCGCCACATAGCCTTTTTCAGCAAGTTCAAGTGCAGCAGCTTTTGCTCGCGTCAACTGATGATCTCGACTTATCACCACTTCATCCGTCCCTGGTCTTAAGTAGCCTAGATCGAAGGCTTCATAGGCTGAAGTCGAAACTTTGGCTTGACCGATCGTTAAGAAACGCTCCCGCATGCGGTTGATCTTAATGTCGCCCTCTTTCAGTTCTTCGGAAAGTCGTTTTGCAAATTCTTTGGTTCCACCACCACCCGGAATCACACCAACTCCGAATTCAACGAGTCCCATGTAGAGTTCTGCGTGAGCAACTACTTTATCGGCATGCATCGACATTTCGCAGCTTCCACCCAGTGCAAGATTATGCGGAGCTACCACCACTGGAATGTTTGAATAGCGTACCCGCATCATGGCATCCTGGAATGCTTTCACGGCAAAGTTCAACTCATCAAAATCTTGTTCGATCGCCATCATGAAGATCATTCCGACGTTTGCTCCTGCCGAGAAATTCTGTCCTGTATTGTAAATAACGAGTCCTCTGTATTCTTTTTCAGCCAGATCGATCGCTCGATTCATTCCTTCGATCACACCTCCACCAATCGTATTCATTTTGGTGTGGAATTCAAGGTTCAGGATGCCATCACCCAGATCTACGAGTGTGACATCCGAATTGCCCCATACTTTATTCTCACTTCTCAATGCATCTAGGATGATCAGATCCTCTGTACCCGGAATCGTTTTATAGGATTTAGATGCAACGTCATAATACTGCTTTTGACCTTTTTCAAGCTTGTAGAAAGAGGTACAGCCACTATTTTTCATGTCTGAAATCCACTCAGCAGCTTTTTTGTTGACATCAGAAATGAGTTTCAATCCCTGATCTAAGCCGATGATATCCCACGCTTCAAAGGGGCCGAGCTCCCAGCCGAATCCTGCTTTTAATGCATCATCGATCTTATACAGATCATCCGTGATTTCAGGTAATCGGTTGGAGACATAGGCAAATAAACCTCCAAATAGATTTCTGTAAAAATCACCTGCCTTGTCCATTCCTGCAAACAACATTTTGGTGCGTTGCTTCAGATCGTCGATAGGTTTGGTTGTTTCGAGTGTCGCAAACTTCACTTTTTGTGAAGGTCTGTATTCAAGGGTTTGGAGATCAAGTGAATGGATCTCACTTTTTCCATCGGCGGTCTTCACTTTTTTGTAAAAACCCTGTCCTGATTTCGACCCAAGCCATTTGTTCTCTACCATTTTTGAAATGTATCCCGGTAATTCAAATAAGGTGCGTTCTTCGTCATTCGGACAATTTGCTTTCAACCCATTTGCTACGTGAACCAGCGTATCTAAACCCACCACATCACAAGTTCTGAAGGTTGCAGATTTCGGTCGACCCAACACAGGTCCGGTCAGTTTATCGACTTCCTCAACGGTGAGACCAAGATCGTTCACAGCATGGAACAAGGCCATTATAGAATAGACTCCCACACGGTTGGCTATGAAAGCCGGTGTGTCTTTACAAAGTACCGTTTTTTTGCCCAGTATTTTCGCGCCGTAATCCATCAAGAAATCCACAATTCCTGCATCTGTTAATGACGTAGGTATAATCTCTAACAATTGCAGATATCTTGGAGGATTAAAGAAGTGCGTTCCGCAGAAATGCTTTTTGAAATCATCACTTCTTCCTTCCAGCATCATGTTGATCGGAATGCCAGACGTATTGGAAGTAATCAATGTTCCCGGTTTACGGTACTTTTCCACTTTTTCGAACACTTTTTGCTTGATATCCAAACGTTCAACGACGACTTCGATCACCCAATCACATGAGGAGATCTTGTCCATGTCATCATCAAAGTTTCCTATGGTGATGCGTTTAGCGAACGATTTTCGATAAATAGCCGATGGATTCGATTTTAGTGTGCTATCCAAGGATTGGCTCACAATTCGATTTCTGACAACTTTATCTTCTTTAGTTAAACCTTTTTTTGACTCTTCTTGCGATAATTCGAACGGCACGATGTCAAGCAAGAGCACCTCGCATCCGACATTGGCGAAATGACAAGCTATCCGCGAACCCATTACTCCTGATCCGAGTACTGCTACTTTTTTAATGTGTCTGTTCATTTTAGTTCAATTTTTTTTACTCAAAATTTTTAGTTCTTCATCGGCTAACTTGTCCAAATCGTTCAGGACCTCGTGGTATATTTTAAGCTTTTTATCGGGAATCCTCTTTTTGATTTTCTCGTTAAAATCTAAAATCGTTTGTCTAACAATACGTCGGTATGTGATCCCCTTTTCGGTTAGAAAGATAAGTACTTTTCTTTTATCAATATCGTCAAAATCCCGAATAATGAGTCCTTGGTCTTCCATTGTTTTTATCGTCCGTGAGAGCGAAGTCGGTTCCATTCCCATTCTGGGGCCAAGTTTTGTGCTTGGTGTTCCTTCTCGATCAACCATCATCAGGATAAAACCTATTGACATGGTAATTCCATGTTCACTCGCTTTTTGATTGTACATTCGTGAAAGCTTATGCCATGCCTGACGAATCAAGAAATCGTATAAAATATAATTCTGACTTTTCATCTCTGTCATGACATGCTAAAGATAGTAAATTTTATATGCGTACATATAAAATTAAAATATTTTCGAGATGATTTTTTGACCTAAGTTCTACGACACAGATAGCGCTACATAATGGGTGAATTGAAGGAAGAACGGACCTCGAATAAGGTAGTTGAGTAATCTCTTTTTGTTATCTTTTGGTAATGACTGTGGTTTTGAAAAACCTCTCATAAGGATAAAATGGCTTTAGACATTAGAGTTATCATAGCAATAGATACAATAAAAAGTTGGGTTGCTGTTTCATCATCAAGAGCAGAACCATCTGTATCTTCGGTTGAGATTTCTATGGCCATGAATTGAGTTAACTCCGGTTGATCGACAAAATCATCCAGTAGCTCTTGGTCATCCTTTTCAAAGTAGGTATCAAGAAATTCAAAATAGGGTTCTTCAAATGCATCTATTTCATCCTCGGTGATCTTTTTTACAGATATTCCTTCTTGCGCAAAGCATTCAGATATAAGACAAAAGTAGTATATGAGCAATCCTGAGAGCGTTTCGTTTTGATATTCCTCAGGAGCAGACATCACATATGCCAGTAGGGTGGGTTGTGCCAATGCATATTTTTCAGAAAGGGATTCTAAACCATTGTCATCCAGATTGTCAACAATTGCAATTGCTTTCTCAATACTTTTTAGTGAAACATGCTTCATGGCAGTTTAATTTTGTTAAAATTACGAATATTCAGAATTGCCCGGCGATATGTTCGTGTAACTAATTTCCTGTCGCAGGAAAAGTAACCAAAGGATCTATGGCTTACATTTGATAAAATTTTCAGCATGAACCATAGGGTGTTTTTTACGGAAGATTATTGCAACTTTTTTAAGGAGCTGGCTGCAAACAATCACAAGGGTTGGTTCGATATAAATCGAGAGCGTTATGAAAAATCCGTAAAGTTGCCATTCAAGCGTTTTGTTGAGCACTTAATTAATGAATTAACAAAATTTGATTCTGAATTTTTGGATCTGGAAGCTAAGGATTGCATCTTTCGAATCAATAGAGATGTGCGTTTTTCAGCGGACAAAACACCTTATAAATTGTATGCTTCTGCAGTAATCTCCCCGGGAGGAAAGAAAAGTCGATCACTTAGTGGTATTTATGTTGAGTTGACGCCTGAACACGTTAGGGTCTATGGGGGCATTTATAATCCTGAAAAAGATGATGTTTATGATATCAGAGCGCATATTTCATCGAACCATGATGAATTTGAAAGATTGTTGGGTTCTGTAGATTTTAAAAAGCTTT
>JBIKYP010000131.1:0-3028 GCA_044355195.1 Crocinitomicaceae bacterium
CACCTGAGTTCAAAGAGCCTGCTTCGAGGCAACCTCTTTTATTTAATAAACAATGGTATTATTTTGCAGAGTTTCTTCCTCAATGTATAACCCAACCCGGTCTGGATGAACTTGTGATTGATTGCTACAAAATACAAGTTCCATTATCAGAGTTTCTGCTAAAATCGATTAAAAGATGAAAAATTTCGTTAGTCTGTCGTTACTGCTTTTTTCAATTTTTGGGTATGTACTTTCTCAAAAGAAAGAACTCACTTTAACGGATGCCGTTTTGGGTCAAAATAGAATATTTGGTCCGGAACGCATGTATGGTTTTCAATGGGTGCCCAGCTCAACCCAATATACCTTTTTTAATCGTAGTTACCAAACGATGTATGTGTCTTCGGTTGCATTGAAATCTTCTCCAACGGAGTTACTCACCCTTGAAAGAATGAACAAGGATCTTGGCAGTCAGTTGAGTTCGTTCTATGGACTTGAATGGCTGGATGAGAAAACATTTCAAATCAACGACGGCAAAAATTATTATGTCTACAGTATTTCTGAATTCAAGGGGCGAAAGGTTCATCAGTTGGAGCAAGGGGCTGAAAATGCCACTTATTATTCAAATTCAGAACGAGTGGCGTACACATTGGAAAACAACATTTGCATTCTTACAAAGGACGGATTAAAACTGAAAGTAACCGAAAATGTAAACAAAAATATTGTCTCGGGTCAAAGTATTGCCCGTAATGAATTCGGTATTAACTCAGGACTTTTTTGGTCAAACAATGGTGGACAATTAGCTTTTTATCAGAAAGATGAGTCCGAGGTCCATGATTATCCTTTACTTGATATTAATCAAACCCCAGGAGCTTTGGTATCCATCAAATATCCTATGGCCGGACAAAAATCTGAAAAGCCGAAAGTTGGTATCTACGATTTAGAATCCAAAAAGATCATTTATATAAGTCCAAACGGTCCCACCGATTCTTATTTGACCAATTTTAGCTTTACCCCAAACGATCAGTTTGTGCTGATTGCAGAGGTAAACAGAGAACAAAATCACATGTGGTTAAATCTTTACGAAACGAAAACCGGAAATTTTGTTCGAACAATTCTGGAAGAAGAAAATGAAAAATGGGTTGAACCCGAACATCCCGTATTTTTTCCTGATTCGAAGTCGGACCGTTTTGTTTGGATTTCCGAAAAAGACGGATTCAATAATTTATATTTTTATTCCTTAGATGGAAAATTGATTCGTCAATTAACAAAAAATATCTTTCCTGTGAAGGAAATCTTAACATCAACAAAGGACGGTAAAGCTATATTTTTCTCAGCTACCGGTCCTAACCCAACGAATACCTTGATCTACAGAGTAAATGTATTAAACGGTAAGCAACAATTAGTTACTAATGATCAAGGAACCCACGAATTTTTTCTTTCGGATAATGATGCATATTTCTATGATGCATTCTCAAGTCATTTGGTCCCTCACAAAGCAATGGTCTTTGATTGTAAGACACAAAAGGCTGTCAAAATACTTATGGATAGTGAGGATAAGTTGAAGGAATACAAAATTGGCACCGCTGAAATCGGTAAAATCAACAATCAGGGAACAACACTATTTACCCGAATTATAAAGCCTGGCAATTTTGATCCTACGAAAAAATATCCGGTTCTGATTTACGTTTATGGAGGCCCACATGCTCAAATGATTACTAATTCATGGTTGGGCGGAGCGAATCTCTGGATGTATTGGATAGCAGAGCAAGGTTATTTGGTTTACACCTTGGATGGTCGTGGTTCAGCAAATCGTGGATTTGAATTTGAATCAGCGATTCATCGCCAACTTGGAAAGTTGGAAATGAGTGATCAGATTGCAGGCGTGAACTATTTAAAATCCTTAAACTACGTCGATACTAACAGACTTGCTGTTTATGGATGGTCATTTGGCGGTTTTATGACAACTTCCCTTATGCTTCATTACCCAGACGTTTTCAAGGTCGGTGTTTCTGGTGGACCTGTTACGGATTGGAAATATTACGAGGTTATGTACGGCGAGCGTTATATGGATCTCCCTGATGAGAACAAGCAAGGGTATGAACAGTCATGTTTGATGACGCATGCGGGAAATTTGAAAGGGGATCTTTTACTCATTCACGGCACTTCTGATGATGTTGTTGTGATTCAGCATAATTATGCTTTGGTAAAGAAATTTATTGAACTCGGAAAACAAGTGGATTTTTTCCCCTATCCCATGCACAAACACAATGTATCCGGAAAGGATAGGGTACATTTGATGAGGAAGATTCTTGAATACATTATGGAGCATAACCAATAGATGTTACTGAAAGAATATTCGTAAATCGTATTCAAAAGATTTTTTGGAGAACTTTAATGGATAACGTCAAGAAATTTGTTGTTCCATAGAGGTAGTCTTTATGTTCTGCCGTCATCCATTTACTATGCTTTTAAGACTATTGCAATACTAATTTCATTTTCTTCAACTCTTTTTGGATTTTGATTTTTTCCGGTCAAAATGACCTTTGATATCAGTACGTCCCCCATTAGTTTTCCATTTTGAGCGAATTGGACACAATGGTAAAGGGCTGCATTTTTGCTAATCCGTTGTAAACCGAATGTTTATAATTAAACTATCTCTTTATAATACCAAATGTCCGTTCAATTTTGAATCTCGTTTTACCGATTAATTTATTTCTTAATTTTTCTCGTTCCGTTAACGGTGCTCCTCTTTTTGCCTAGGAGAGTATCCTGTTTTTTAGTTTTCGGGCCTTTAAAATTTCATCATTCTTCGCTGAGCAATAACCTTTATATAATACTCCCCAAATCCAGACCAGGAATGGCATAAAATTAAGTTAATATTTGATCTGTTAACTGGCAAGAGAATGATCATTAAAAATAGTGTGAGCTGCATTAGGTTTTAGACCGGTCGTTTGGTGCTTTTTGTTATTGTAGTAGTTCACGTAGTAATCCACATTTTTATATAGTTCCATTCCTGTTTCAGCCGGATTAAAGGTGAGGTAATTGTATT
>JBIKYP010000052.1:0-17370 GCA_044355195.1 Crocinitomicaceae bacterium
CATGGTCATTAAGCCGTACGGGTATGCAATTTGGGAAAAAATGAAGGAGATCCTGGATGCGAAATTTAAAGAAACCGGTCATTCTAATGCATATTTCCCCTTATTTATTCCAAAGTCATACCTTTCCAGAGAGGCTAGTCATGTGGATGGTTTTGCCAAGGAGTGTGCCGTGGTCACGCATTATCGTCTGAAAAATGCAGAAGACGGTAGTGGGATCATAGTTGATCCTTCTGCTAAACTGGAAGAGGAGTTAATAGTTCGGCCAACTTCAGAAACCATTATATGGAATTCTTATAAAAACTGGATTCAATCGTATCGAGATCTTCCTATCTTAATTAATCAATGGGCAAATGTGGTTAGATGGGAAATGCGAACACGTTTGTTTTTGCGTACGGCTGAATTTTTGTGGCAGGAAGGACATACTGCTCATGCAACGAGGGAAGAGGCTGAAAAAGAGTCTGAACTAATGCTTAATGTGTATGCGGATTTTGCCGAGAATTATATGGCCATGCCTGTGCTTAAGGGACGCAAAACAGAAAGTGAACGTTTTGCAGGTGCGGAAGACACATTGTGTATTGAAGCCATGATGCAAGACGGAAAGGCACTTCAGGCAGGCACATCACATTTTTTAGGGCAGAATTTTGCTAAGGCTTTTGATGTAAAATTTACAGATAAAGAAGGAAAATTAGAACATGTATGGGCTACCTCTTGGGGTGTTTCAACACGACTTTTAGGAGCCTTAATAATGACTCATTCAGATGACGAGGGCTTGGTATTGCCCCCTGCTTTGGCGCCTATTCAGGTAGTTGGAGTCCCTATTTATAGGAACAATGAAGAGCTTAACGCGATAAGTAAAAAGTTTGAGGCACTAGGGAAGATCTTAAAATCAAGAGGTGTTTCCTTTAAATACGATAGTGACGACAATAAGCGACCTGGTTGGAAGTTTTCAGAATATGAAGCAAAAGGCGTTCCTGTGAGATTGGCAATGGGTCCAAGGGATTTGGAAAATGGAAAAATTGAGGTTGCAAGGAGAGATTTGAAGACGAAAGAAGTTGTTGATTATGAATATATTGAGGAATACATAGTTGAATTATTGGATAATATCCAAAACAATCTTTTGTTGAAGAGTTTGAATTTTAGGGCTTCTAATATCAAGGTGGTAGATTCATACAAGGACTTCAAGGAACAGATTAATCATGGGGGCTTCTTTTTAGCCCATTGGGATGGAACTAAAGAAACGGAGGCCCTAATCAAGGAAGAAACTCAAGCAACTATTCGTTGTATTTTAATAGATCAACAACCAGAGCCTGGTATATGTATGGTTACAGGACGACCATCCAATCAACGTGTTGTATTTGCAAAAGCGTATTGAATTATGGCTAAAAAGAATAAGTTGGAACAAAACAGGCAAGCAATACTAAATCTTTTGTTGAATAAAGCTGCACTGAAACAAGATATTGCGCAGGATGTTAAAGAGCTATTTGCCATGTTTAAAAAAGTGATCGAAAATGAATTGAGCGCTTTAAAAGAACAAATATCTGATGACCGAATTCGTTTGTTTCATAAGGAAATAGGGGATTTTGAGCAACATGCCTATGTTGGTAGCGATGTACTAATTTTCCATCAGCATAATAATGTGTTTCGTTTGCCGGATGACAATCCGCTTTGGGGCACGAAATATTTCAGTGATGATGATTCAAGAGGTTATTTTGGAGTTATTTACATTTACAATTTCTTGGCACAATCGTTTCTGCAAAATCGATCGCAAGATGAGGGGTATTTGATAGCTCGAATTTTTATTAATAAAGAAGGTCATTTCATGATTGAAGGTAAAGGCCAATTGGGATATATGTTCAGAGATATTGAAAACATGGTTTTGACGGAAGAAGCTGTAAAAGTAATCGTTCAGCTAGCATTTGTTTTTGCCATTGAATTCGATTTACTTGTGCCACCCTATGATTTTATTGCCAGCTTAACTGTAGCAGAATCGCAATTGAATAGCAATAATCAACAGGTCCAAACCGGCAAAAGGCTAGGGTTCAAAATGAAAAGCGAAGAGAATGAAACTTTTTGAAAATTTCATTCGTTCACATGGACTTTAAGTAAATTCACACTATATTTGCACTCCAAAAAAATTGGAAATTGACATTCGGCCCATTCGTCTAGTGGTCAGGACGCAAGGTTTTCATCCTTGAAACAGGAGTTCGATTCTCCTATGGGCTGCCAAATTATTGTATATTTGGCCCATTCGTCTAGTGGTCAGGACGCAAGGTTTTCATCCTTGAAACAGGAGTTCGATTCTCCTATGGGCTGCATAAATTTTAACTTAAAACGAAAGAAATGGCGAACCATAAATCGGCACAGAAAAGAATTAGATCTAATGACACGAAGAAACTTCGTAATAAGTATCAGCACAAAACGACTAGAAATGCTGTTCGTAAACTAAGATCTACCAATGACAAAAACGAGGCTCAAGAGCTTCTTCCTAAAGTTGTTTCTATGCTCGACAAGTTAGCGAAGAATAATGTGATCCATAAAAACAAGGCAGCTAACCTAAAATCAGGTTTGCAGTTGGCTGTTAATAAGCTTTAACTAGGACCAAAGGAATTCTTACAGGGGGCAGTTGCCCCTTTTTTTATATATTCCCAAAAGGTTGTGCAAAAAGTTATAGTGATTATATGTTTAACCCTGACCAAATCCTTTTTCGGTCAAGGTTTTCAGGTACAGGTTGATACCGTAAAATATAATCATCGCATTGGAGGTAATCTAGATTCAATTGATCTGATTTCAGGATCAAACAGCGCTACCTTTCCAGGTGGGGGATGGAACACGCGATCATCGATTATTGATCCGTCATTTATTCTTCATTCTCCCGGTGGTCAACTTTTTTGGTCAACATCAGAATTTAAACCCTATATCTATTCCGGTCTGCCACATTTAGGAGTGGCTTATATGTTTGGCTCGAATGCTCAACAATACTTAAGAGCTGAATTTCAGCAAATGCTTAAGTCGAATCTTATGTTAAATATTGATTACGAAAAAAGAGCCTCAAATGGAATTCTTCGAAACAGTATTTTTAATCATGAAAATGTCCAACTTAAACTGAGAAGACAAGGTCGAATCTATTCGTTAGATTTAAAATCATCCTATGAATCATCAAAGGTAGAGCAGAGTGGTGGGATAGTTTCAGATTCTTTGCCTGATTATTATAGTCTTGAATTTATACCTGTCAATAGATCAGAATCGGAAGTTCACACTCAACGAGGAATAGTTGATCTAATTCAATATGTTGATTTTTTAAAGGACTCATCAAGATCTGCAGGTGTATGTATTCTGACTGATTATCAGATAAAAAAATACCGCTTAAAAGAAAATGGTTCTTTGAATACAATATATCCCCTCATTAATTTCGATAGCCTGATTACCAATGATCTACATCAATGGTCTTCAATTGAAGGAGGGTTGGGTTTATTTTATTCAGGAAGAAAAATGTCCGCCCGAATTGTACCTTCAGTTAACTACTGGAATTTTCAGAATCTCGGTCGATTTAATGATACACTCGAAATTACCGGAAAAGGCCAATTGTACTATTTGAATCGGCATTTTAAGTTACAGTTCAATGGAGAATATAACCTTAGGGGGGCTAATTATTCTTGGAAGGAGGATTTAGGAGTGAATTATCATGTGTCAGGAATTGACGTTTCGTTCAAGTCCACTTTCTATTCCCAACTACCTGATTACTACCAACGTTATTCCATTGGAAACTCTACACTTCCTGCTTACGGGGCGTGGGATAGGCAGAACAGACAAGTTCATTTGCTATCCTTATCCAGGAAGTGGAACAGAATACTTCTAAGTACGTATTTACAACAGTCCCTTGCTGACAAGAATTATTGGTTTATCGGTTCTTCCTGGAGAAATGATACGATTGAAAAACTCAAATTTACACAAGCTGGAGTCAGCTTTTCATATCGTTTGAAGGCATTCAATTGTCAACTGGATTATAGGCTAACTCAGGTTAAATACATAAAACGTATAATCCCGGAGCACCAGCTATTCGGAAGAATTTATTTAAAAGGCGGATTATTTAAAGCTCGAAAAATGATTGCCTACTCAGGAATTGAGTCTGGATTTTTGAGTTCATTTAGTCCAATTGGCTATCTCCCTCAAGTTGCCTCACTTTCACTTGTATCATCCGATAAACAGATACCTTGTCAATTTTTGTTTCATTACTATGCGGGATTTGAGATTGATGAATTCAAATTTTTCCTAAGATTGGAAAATATTCAATCGTTTTGGGCTGTTAAAAGTGTTCAACCAATCATTGGACATCCCGTCGCACCTTTTCAAATAAAGGTAGGGATTACTTGGGATTTTTTCGATTAATTTAAGTTTCAACATTTCTGCGTGCGATACTTTTTGAGCATTCTTTTAACGGATGTTTGTCATTTCCTATATTTAACAAAATTTAAAGTATGGGTTTATTAGATGAAAAAGTGGTGCTAATAACGGGTGCATCGAGAGGAATTGGAAAAGCAATTGCACAGGAATGTGTTAAACAAGGGGCAAAAGTAGCATTCACCTATCTCTCTTCCGAGGAGAAGGCAAGAGCTTTAGAAGGAGAATTAACAAGCCACGGAGGAATAGTCAAAGGATTTAAATCTGATGCGGCTAAATTTGATGAGGCACAAAAGCTAATCGATGACGTAGTGGCAGAATTTGGTACAATTGATGTGCTGGTGAATAATGCAGGTATAACTCGAGATACGCTACTTATGAGAATGACTGAAGAGCAATGGGACGAGGTCATCAATACGAATTTAAAGTCTGCATTTAATCTCACTAAAGCAGTTCAAAAACCGATGTTAAAAGCCAGAAAAGGTTCTATTATCAACATGTCATCCGTTGTTGGTGTAAAAGGAAACGCAGGTCAATCTAACTACGCAGCATCCAAAGCGGGTTTAATTGGTTTTACGAAATCAATAGCGGCTGAACTTGGTTCACGCAACATTCGTTGTAATGCAATAGCTCCCGGATTTATTGAGACAGAAATGACGGAAGTACTTGATCAGAAAGTGGTAGAGGAATGGAGAAATTCAATTCCTTTAAAAAGAGGCGGGCAACCAAAGGATGTTGCTGACCTGACTGTTTTTCTTGGTTCGGATATGTCGTCGTATATTACAGGTCAAACCATTCATGTCTGTGGAGGCATGTTGATGTAAGTTATTTCATAAATAAAAAAGTCGCCACTCTGGGGCGACTTTTTATAAACAAGACTTACTAAAATACATTCTGATAATTAACGATTGGAGGAGTTTTCTAAGTCCAAACACATTTTAACAGCATTTTTTACGTTGACCACGCCACCTGTTACGGAGAGAGCTGTAAAATCAACTAATTCCTCTGTTCCAGGTTTTAATTGTTTTGTCCCTTTATAGGACTTTGCAGATTTCAAAATGATATCCTTAATCTCTTTCATAGTTAGGTTAGGGAAGTAACTTTTTAAAAGTGCTGCAACACCTGCGACCATAGGACATGCCATTGAGGTGCCTTGTAACTTTTTGTATGAATTTTGTGGCGTAGAATTGTATATTTCATAGCCGGGAGCAAAAACATCAACCCTCGTTTGTCCATAGTTTGAAAATTCTGCAGCAAGTTTTCGTTTTTCGAAACAAGTAGAAGCCCCCACGGTCAGAAAATGATTATGGGGTTCAGGTTGAAAGCTGTACATAGAAGTTGGGAAAACTTCTTCCACATCCACATCTTTACTATCATTTCCGGCAGCATGAACAAGTAATACTCCTTTCGAATCGGCATAAAGAAATGCTTCATACACGTATTCTTTTTTCGGTGAATACCCTTTTCCGAACGACATGTTAATAATCTGAGCGCCATTATCCACAGCATAACGTACTGCAAGAGCAATATCTTTATCGTGCTCATCTCCATTAGGAACGGCTCTTATCGACATTAATTTTACTTTTTCAGCTACTCCATCTCCACCTAAATTATTGCCTCGAATCGCTCCAATAATACCACCAACATGGGTTCCGTGTAACGCATCCGGACCTTCTACGTGATTATTGCCATACGAGATATCATTGAAGTCTTCCGGATCGTCTCCAATCAACGTGCGATCATCATAATCCGTGTTAAGGTTGAAATTCAATAATTGCTCGATTGATTTTTTTTGTTCGTCAATAGCTTCTTTCGAGAGAGACCCGTTCTTCAGTGCGATAGCCAGCTGCTTTAATTGCCTTGATTGTTCGTCGCGGGGATTCCATTTTTGAAGATCTTTAAGTGTGTAATCCGATTTACCAATGCTACTTCCAACCATTGAAGGCACCTGATCAATCATCATTGCTAACATATCCATTTGACTGAGATAAGACGTGTAGCTTGATCTTTCTTCTTCTACTTCCGATTTTACTTTAAGGTAAAGCTCATAATCAGCCTTCTCATATGGTGTAACCTTTGATGAATCAACACCGTCATATTTTTTTGACAATTCTTTAAATATTCGGGTTTTTTCCAAACGCGCTTCATTTAAATTTTCACCCTTCTCGTTTCCTAAGAAGTTCCATCCATGGATATCATCAACATATCCATTTTTGTCATCATCTATATAGTTACCTGGTATCTCGTCTGTATTTGTCCAAATTTTACCTTTCAAATCTTCATGTTCAATATCTATTCCGGAATCAATAACGGCAACGACCACTGAATCGGATTTTCGATTTTTTAGTATTTTGTATGCGGCTTCGGTCTCCATTCCTGCACCGGAACGGTTGTACCAGTTTACAAGATCACTCTTCTGACCGAATACCAGGGTAGACGTGCAGATGACAAAAATGCTAAGCGAAAGGTTAAGAATAGGTTTTTTCATAAATTAGGTTTAAATTTAGATACGCAATTTAGAAATAAACTTTCACAATGTATTCATAACGTTTAATGATTAACATTATTATTGTTTAATCGTCGGTTGTGAATTTGGTTGTCAAGTATTGGTAAAAATGAAACGATTAGCTTTTCTGTTTTTCTTTTCCTTTGTAGGGTTCACAACGGCACAAACGCTTAGATTGGGCTTTGAGGATCTGTTGAAGAATAATGCGAATGACATTGTATCGTTCTGTGTGCCCAATGATAGCTCAACATTGAAGTTATTGAGAAATAATCGGATTCAAATAAAATATACAACAGAATCTTGGATTTTTATAAGCTGTACACCTAATTGGATTCATAACAACAGCATGTCGGGTGAGTTAAAAAAATTTTATTTTGAATTTGCACCACCCATGGCATTGGCTGACACTGCATTAGTTTTACATCATGCCAATGCGGTTCACAATGGTTTAGGTGGTTTATCTTCTTCTTTTACCGGCAAGGGAGTAATTGTTGGGATCGTAGATCAGGGATTGGATTGGGGAAATCCCGATTTTAAGGACTCAAAAGGAAAAACAAGGGTCTTACGATACTGGGATCACTCGACTAACATAGGAGGAGTAAGTCCAAAGCCTTACAAGTATGGCATAGTTTGGGATAGTGCCGCAATCAATTCCGGTAAATGTACGAGTACCGAAAATTCTACTGCACACGGAACCACAGTTGCAGGAATTGCCGCAGGTAATGGACGAGCTAATGGAACGAACAAAGGATTTGCGCCTGAGTCAGACTTGATCATTGTAGAAACAAACTTCAACCTTCCGAATTGGACACTCACCATTGCCGACGCTTGTGATTATATTTTTAAAGTAGCTGATTCATTGGGTCGACCTGCAGTCATAAATCTCAGTCTGGGCAGCTATCTTGGAAGTCACGACGGGAATGACCCTGCATCAGAATATATCGAAAAACTATTAACAGAAAAAAATGGTAGAATCGTTGTTTCGGCCGCCGGAAATTCAGGAGCATGGGGAAAATACCATGTTCATGGAGATATAGACTCAGACACCTCTTTTGTTTGGATGCTGCCTAATCCTTCCAATTTTATCAAATCAAATGCTATATATATGGATTTGTGGGCTGATTCAACAGATGCGCAATGGAAATATGCTTTAGGCACCAATCGATCCTCAGGAAGTTTTGAAGAACGTGCAACAACAATTTTTCGTGACGCCAATGCATCTGTAGGGGGAGTCATTTATGATACTTTGCGAAACGGAAATAGGCGCATTGCGACAATAGAAATCTATCCCGAGTACATAGACAAGAACCTGCACTTACAATTTCTTTTCCGGAATGTAGATTCGACCGGATACTATTATTCCCTTAAAGTCACAGGCTCAGGGGAGTTTGATGCCTGGACAGGGAGCAGTAACTCCTCTATGAAATTGACTGATATGGTTTCCCTAATACCTACAGCAAGTCAGTATCCACCAATTATCAACTACTTGATGCCCGACACCTTACAAACGATTGTTTCCTCATGGAATTGCTCCGAAAAAGTCATTTCAGTCGGAAATGTTAAAAATCGGATTGGTCATTTAGATAAAAACGGGAACTATTATAATGGTTCCGGTGACCAAATTGCGGTGGGTCAATTAAGTAGAAACTCGAGCAAAGGTCCAAATAGGAACAATCATATTAAACCAGATGTTACTGCCAGCGGTGATGTTACATTAGGTTCGGCTCCATTGTGGATGGTAAATAACAGCGCCTACAATTCTTCCCTTGATATTGGCGGGTGGCATGCCCGAAACGGCGGTACATCTATGGCTTCCCCTTGCGTTGCGGGAATTGCGGCACTTTATCTTGAAAAATGCAGTCGCTCAAATTATGCAAATTTCAAAAATGACATAATCAATACCGCGTTTTTAGATAAATTTACGGGAATCATACCGAACAATGCCTATGGATACGGTAAACCTCATGCACTAAATCTTCTACTGGCCAATGAGTTCGAGGTAGCCATAAGCGGAAAATCAGGTATATGTGAAAAACCAATACCACTAACTGTTACTTCTAATCAAGCACTCTCAAATGCTTCATGGTCAAATGGTAGTTCCGGGATTTCTGTTTTAGTTGCTGCCCCCGGAGATTATTCGGCAGAGGTTTTCAATAGTAAAGGATGTAAAACGCTATCTGATACATTTTTCGTAGTACCAATTGAAGGTCCTCCCATCATGCCTATTACACAGATTGGAAACACCTTAATTACTTCTTCATATTCAAATTACCAGTGGACATTAGACGGGGTTGATATACCGGGGGCAACCAATCCGTCGCTTGTTATTTCTCCCCCCTATGGAACTTACACATGTTATTCCGTCAGTCCGGAGGGCTGTGTATCGGAAACCGAACCTTATTCGGTAAGCGCAGGATTCAGCCAAGTTCAGGGTACACATGTTCGAATATTCCCGAATCCAACGAATGACTTGATAACGATCAAAACAGATTTGAACATCATCCATGTTGAATTTAGGGATGCTGTCGGAAGGATCGTAAATCCGGAAAAATTGATGGGTAATTCTTGGTCCACAGGAAAACTTGCCAAGGGTATTTACGATGTGATAATCGAACTGGAAAATGAAAAGTTCTTATCAAAAATGATTAGAATGTAATTATCGACCAAAGAATTTTTATTTTTAGACCCGAAAAAAGAACTAATGAATCTAACAGGTATTATTGCTATTTCAGGAAAACCGGGACTTTTCAAGGTCATAACCAAGGGTAAAAACAACATCATAGTTGAATCACTCATCGACAAAAAGAGATTCCCTGCATATTCAACTGACCGGATTTCCGCTATGGAAGACATAAGTATCTACACATACGACGAAGACGCACCATTGAAAGATATTTTAAATTCTATTTACTCTAAAGAAGAGGGTAAAGAGGTTACACTTCACAAAGAGGATTTCAAAGTTTTACAGCAGTATGTTTTGGAGATTCTTCCCAATTATGATCAGGAACGTGTGTATCCTTCCGACTTAAAAAAGTTGTTTCAATGGTATAATTTATTGCTCAAATCGGGTTATTTGAAACCTGAACCTTCCGAAGAAACGAAACACGATGAAGCAAAGGATCAAAAGACCGCAAAACCAAAAAAAGAGGCTGTTTCTAAAGAAGAAAAAGCAAAGCCAACCAAAAAAACACCCGCTAAACCGAAGGCTTTGGTAACGGAAAAGGCGAAAGCAGCTAAACCGGCCTCAGCTAAAAAAGTAGCTTCGGTCAAAACTGGTTCTAGCAGAGGAAAATAGCGCTCATTCCAATAGACTTGTTTAAAAGTCGAAATAACGACTTTTATTATAGTAAAATAATGAAAATCAAAAAAATAAAACGTTCTTTCGTAAAGGAAGATCTGGTCATCGATTCCTGGGAAAAGATAAAAATATACTTTGAAAATCTCTTATCAAGAGAGATCAAGAGTGAAGATGATCTTGTTAAATGGCTTTCGGACAGAAGTGAATTGGATGCTGTTCTCGAAGAAGATTCGGCATGGCGTTACATAAGGATGACTATCGATACGAGGGATTCATTATTGAGCGAATCGTACACCTTTTTCGTTACGAAAATTGAACCTGAGATAGCTCCGTATGAGGATAAATTAAATAAGAAGCTTCTTGATTGCTCATTTTTTCACACGCTTAATGAACATCCTGACTATCAGATTTATTTTCGTTCTATTAAAACCGCGCTGGAACTTTTTAGGGAAAAAAATATCCCGATTGAAGCCGAGTTAAGTGAGAAAAGTCAGCAATTTGGAGTTGTTTCTGCCGCTCAAACTATCGAATACAAGGGAGAAAGCATCACCATGCAACGGGCTTCTTCTCTCTTAAAGGAAACTGACGAATCCATTCGTAAGTCAGTTTTTCAGAAAATGTCAGAGCGAAGAAAACAGGACATAAGTAAGCTGAACGAGCTTTATGCAGAGCTCATTGGCTTGCGACATGAGTTATCTGTGAATGCCGGATTTAATAACTATCGTGATTATAAATTTCAGTCTCTAAATCGTTTTGATTACACCAAAGAGGATTGTTTTGCTTTTCATAATTCAATAAGAACTCACATCGTTCCATTGGTCAAAAAAATTCAAGAGAAGAAACTTTCCATTTTGGGGAAAGATAAATTTCGACCTTGGGATTTAGATGTCGATCCGGAAGGAAAATTGCCACTTAAGCCATTCGAAAAGGGAGCTGAACTGCTCGCGGGAAGTATTCGTATCTTCGATAAAATTGATCCATACTTCGGTTCTTGCCTTAAGACTATGGATGAAACGGGGTATTTAGACCTCGAGTCGAAAGAGGGAAAGGCCCCCGGAGGATACAATTATCCTTTATACGAAATAGGCGTACCGTTTATTTTTATGAATGCCGTAGGAACTCAGCACGACTTGGTTACAATGGTCCATGAAGGAGGTCACGCCGTGCATTCCTTTTTGAGTAGAGACCTCAAATTAACGGGGTTCAAAAATTTGCCATCTGAAGTAGCTGAGCTTGCCAGTATGTCTATGGAATTGCTTACCATGGAACATTGGGATGAGTTTTACGTCGAACAAGATGATTTAAAAAGAGCTAAAAAAGAGCAACTTGAGTCTATATTGAAAATTCTACCCTGGATCGCACAGATTGATGAATTTCAGCATTGGGTTTATGAACATCCGTCACACACTCATCAAGAACGGACTGAAAAGTGGATTAGTTTATCCACGTCATACGGAACGGGACTTACTGATTGGTCTGGTTTTGAAGAAGTACAAGCCAACTCATGGCAACGGCAGTTGCACTTATTTGAAGTTCCATTTTATTACATTGAATACGGAATAGCCCAATTGGGAGCTTTAGGTATTTGGAAAAATAGTCTAAACGATAAGGAAAAGGCCATAAATAACTACAAAAAGGCATTAGCTCTAGGTTATACCCGAAGTATTCCGGAAATATATAAAGAAGCAGGTATACGCTTCGATTTTTCGGATGAGTACCTTAAGGATTTAGCAGGTTTCGTTCATCTCAAGTTAGAAGAACTTGGTTAATTAAATGCTCATTTTTTAAACACATGATTAAACGTCCACGGAGAAATCGAAAAAGTGCGGTCATACGTGCAATGATTGAAGAAACTCAAATCGGTTCTGAACATTTGATCTATCCACTTTTTTTAAAGGACGGAAAAAACAAGAAAGAGGTAATTTCTTCTTTACCGAATATCTACCGATGGTCATTGGACCTTTTGATTGATGAAATTGAAAGTTGCATTTCGCTTGGTGTGCTTACCTATGCACTTTTTCCTGCTGTAGACGAATCACTTAAAGACAAAATAGGTTCATATAGTTGGGCTGAGGACAATTTTTACTTAAAGGCAATTCGCAGAATTAAGGAAACGTTTCCAGAGGTTGTATTGATGAGTGATGTTGCCCTAGATCCATATTCTTCAGATGGTCACGACGGACTGGTCGAAAATGGAAAAATACTTAATGATGAAACGCTTCTTTTGCTTAACAAAATGGCCTTAGCTCAAGCTCAGGCAGGGATTGATATTGTTGGACCTTCTGATATGATGGATGGAAGAGTTGGCAGTATTCGAACAGCATTGGATAACGCTGGATTTACAGATGTTTCCATCATGTCATATACCGCAAAATATGCAAGTGCTTTTTACGGACCTTTTCGCGACGCCTTGAACTCCGCTCCCAAATCAGGGGATAAGAAAACTTATCAAATGAATCCTGCCAACAAACAGGAAGCTCTGCTCGAAGCCGAACTGGACGTAGAAGAAGGAGCAGATTTCATCATGGTGAAACCGGCCTTATGTTACCTCGACATCATACATCTACTCAAAGAAAATTTTAACGTTCCAGTAACCGCTTACAATGTAAGCGGTGAGTGTGCCATGATCTATGCAGCAGCGGAAAAAGGATGGATTAACTATGAATTGGCTGTAAGTGAACTTTTACTGTCAATCCGAAGGGCAGGAGCCGATGGAATTCTCACATATTTTGCAAAAGATTTCGCAAAGTTTTTAAAAAAGTAAATATATTCGCAAAGTGAAATTGTTTAATACACATTTGCATCATCATTGTTTCGGAGTTTTCCGGGCGTAATGGGTATTTGTGTTTTACTGAATAACATAACCCGCCTGGATAAATCGGCGGGTTTTTTATTGCCCAAGATTAGGTAAAAAAGTTTACGTATGTTAAGAATTGCTGTACAGAAATCAGGTCGACTACTCGAAGATTCCCTTCAGATCCTAAAGGAATGTGGATTGAAGATTGATGCTTCAAACGGACAATTAAAATCTATTGTCCCCAATTTCCCTTTGGAAATATTGTTTTTACGTAATTCGGATATCCCACAGTATGTCAAGGACGGCGTTGCAGATATCGCCATCATAGGCGAAAACCTATTGATTGAGGAACGTTCGGAACTTGAGATTCTCGTTAGACTCAATTTTTCAAAATGCCGCGTATCATTAGCTGTTCCAAAGAACTCGACTATTCAGTCGGTTGGTGATTTTGAAGGCAAAAAAATAGCCACTTCCTATCCGAATACCGTTCAGGATTTTCTGGATCAAAACAGAGTGAACGCAGAAATTCATACGATCTCAGGATCGGTTGAGATTGCCCCTACAATTGGTTTGGCGGATGGTATTTGCGACATTGTTTCTTCGGGTAATACATTGTTTATGAATGGACTACGCGAGTTGAAAACCATACTGAAATCTGAGGCCGTATTAGTCAAAGCTCCAATATTATCCACAGAGAAGGAGGATATACTTGAAAAGCTTATTTTTCGAATAAAGGCAGTATTGGCATCAAAGAACTCAAAATATATTCTGCTAAACGTACCAAACAATGCCATACCTGAAATCTCTCGAATCCTTCCGGGGATCAAGAGTCCGACAATTTTACCTTTAGCTGAAGAGGGCTGGAGCTCTTTACACTCCGTTATCTCTGAAGATCAGTTTTGGGAGAATATAGATGCCCTGAAACAGGCTGGTGCAGAAGGTATTTTGATTGTTCCAATCGAAAAAATGGTAAAATGAAACGAATTATTTATCCTACATCTGATGAAATTCAAAAGTCACTTCAACGTCCGGAACTTGCTCAGCAAGATCTGTCGAAGATGGTAGAATCTATTTTTGAAGATGTCCGCTTGAATGGTGACGAGTCTTTGATTCGTTTTACTCAACAATTTGATATGGTAAAATTAGACTCTATCCTTGTTTCTGATGCTGAATTTGATGAAGCTGAACAATCTCTTTCATCTGATTTGAAAGTAGCTATAAATCAAGCAGCGACTAATATTCGTCTGTTTCACTCTACTCAATCTGAAAATTTCGTTCCGGTAGAAACTATGTCGGGCGTGAGATGCTGGCGAAAATCTGTTGCCATTGAACGTGTTGGACTTTATATTCCCGGAGGAACAGCTCCTCTTTTTTCAACCGTCCTTATGTTAGCCATTCCTGCTTCAATCGCCGGGTGTAAAGAAATTACACTTTGTTCTCCCGCCGGAATCAATGGAAAAATTCATCCGGCTATTCTTTTTGCCGCACAGTTAGTAGGAGTTACTCGTATTTTTAAACTTGGAGGTATTCAAGCCATTGCTGCCATGGCTGTTGGAACAGAAAGTATGAGTTCCGTTTATAAAATTTTTGGACCGGGTAATCAATATGTTACAGCAGCTAAAAAATATGCGCAACAACTTGGAATAGCTATTGATATGCCCGCCGGACCAAGTGAAGTTATGGTCGTAGTAGATACCAACGCCAACGCTGATTTTGTGGCTGCCGATTTATTGTCACAGGCCGAGCATGGAATTGATTCCCAAGTAATTCTGCTATCCACTGACGTGAATAAAATTGACGAAGTTGAAAAATCGCTTGAAAATCAACTAGAACAACTTACGCGAAGTGACATGGCGTCAAGAGCCCTTAAAAATTCGGCATCTATTGTTGTTCGAAAGGATGAAATATCAGATGTTATTAACGCCTATGCACCTGAACATCTGATTCTGCAAACGGATTTTAATGCCGAATTGCTACCCAAAATCGAAAACGCAGGTTCTGTTTTTATCGGACCTTTCACGCCTGAAAGTGCAGGAGATTATGCGTCAGGTACAAATCATACACTCCCCACGAATGGATTTGCACGAATGTATTCCGGAGTTTCTCTTGATTCATTCATAAAGAAGATAACGTTTCAGGAAATCAGTTCCGAGGGTTTGAAAAATATTGGAAAAACAATCGAGGTGATGGCTGGTGCAGAAGGTTTGGACGCACACCGAAACGCAGTATCAATTCGACTAAAATCACTGAAACAATGAAGTTGTTAATTGATCTGATACGACCTGACTTGGGGGACATAAAACCGTATTCTTCTGCAAGGGATGAATTTACGGGTGAAGCAAGCATTTTTCTGGATGCCAATGAAAATCCTTTTGAGAATGGGTATAATCGCTACCCTGATCCTTTTCAGCGTAAGTTGAAAGAACGTATTGCTGAAATCAAAGAGGTTCAGCCTCATAATCTATTCTTGGGTAATGGTTCCGATGAGTGTATTGATTTGTTGTTTAGATTGTTTTGTATTTCAGGGGTAGATAAGGTTTCGGCTATAAGTCCATCTTATGGAATGTATGCGGTATCAGCAAAAATTAACAACGTTGAATTAAATGAAATCTTGTTAAACGATGATTTTTCACTACCGGTAGATCGCATTTGTTCGTCGGCAAGAGGTAGCAAACTACTTTTTATTTGTTCTCCGAACAATCCTACAGCCAACAGTTTTTCGACAAGTGATTTGCTTACGATAGTTAAAGAATTCAAAGGAATAGTGGTGTTAGATGAAGCATACATTGATTTTTCTGAGCAACCATCGCTTTCCAATTATGTTGATTCATTGCCAAATTTGGTAATCTGTCAAACGTTTTCAAAAGCGTATGGAATGGCCGGAATTCGTCTTGGATTACTAATTGCATCGAAGGAACTTATCGGGTGGATCAACAAAATCAAACCTCCTTACAATGTTAATCTTTTAACGCAGGAGGTCGCACTCGAGCGACTAAATGATTTGTCACAAATCAGAAAAGAAATTGAATTGATCAAAGAGGAGCGCCGGAAACTCGTAAAAATTCTGAATTCCGAATCGCAAATCCTCAGTGTATATCCGAGTGATGCGAATTTCATTTTGATTAAAGTAGCTAACGCTAATGAACTTTATGACTTTTTGATTAGGAAGGGTATTGTGGTTCGAAATCGAAGTAAGCAACCCCTTTGTTCCAATACACTCAGATTAACGGTGGGAACATCGGAGGAGAATAATAAACTCATTCAATATATTAAAGCATTCTATGAGTAACATGAAAAAAGTTTTGTTTATTGATCGAGACGGCACCTTGATCCTTGAACCTCCGGTAGATTTCCAGGTGGATAGTTTTAATAAGCTTAAGTTTTATCCATTTGTATTTTCGGGTTTAGGAAAGATTTCTCGTGAACTTGATTTTGAATTGGTTATGGTCACAAATCAAGACGGATTGGGCACATCGTCGTACCCTCATGATCAGTTTATTGGTCCGCACACTTTGATGATGGAGGCCTTTAAATCTGAGGGGATTGAATTTTCGGAAGTTTGTATTGATACCACTTTTCCGCATGAAAATGCTCCAACACGTAAGCCTCGTACCGGATTGCTTACGAAATATCTGGATGGAACTTACGATCTATCAAATTCTTTTGTCATAGGTGACCGATTAACGGATGTTGAACTTGCCAAAAATCTTGGAGCAAAAGCCATTTATATGGTCAATCCAAATGATCCAGGGAAGAATGAGGTTACTGCGAATGAGGCTGAATTACTTAGGTGCGTGGTTCTTCAAACCGCTGATTGGGATAAGATTTATACCTTTTTAAAACTCGGAGAACGGGTTTCTGAATATTCCAGGAAGACAAACGAAACAGATATTTTTATCCGTTTAGACTTGGATGGAACCGGCCAATCCAATATTGAAACAGGAATTCATTTTTTTGATCATATGCTTGATCAATTGGCTCGACACGGTCAAATGGATATTGAAATTCGCGTTATGGGAGACCTGCAGGTCGACGAGCACCACACTATTGAAGATACGGCAATAGCTCTTGGTGAATGCTTCGCTAAAGCTTTGGGAACGAAATTAGGAATTGAACGTTATGGGTTCTGTCTCCCTATGGATGATTGTTTGGCGCAAGTAGCACTAGATTTCGGTGGTCGCAACTGGCTGGAATGGAAAGCTGAATTTAAACGTGAGTATATAGGTCAAATGCCGACAGAGATGTTTTTTCATTTCTTTAAATCATTTTCGGATGGTGCACGCTGTAATCTCAATATTAAAGCAGAAGGAGAAAATGAACACCACAAAATAGAAGCCATTTTTAAGTCCTTTGCCAAAGCAATAAAAATGG
>JBIKYP010000005.1:0-49692 GCA_044355195.1 Crocinitomicaceae bacterium
TGAGCTGCATTAGGTTTTAGACCGGTCGTTTGGTGCTTTTTGTTATTGTAGTAGTTCACGTAGTAATCCACATTTTTATATAGTTCCATTCCTGTTTCAGCCGGATTAAAGGTGAGGTAATTGTATTTGATGGTTTTCCAAAATCGTTCGATCCAGATGTTGTCAGTCGCTCGTCCTTTCCCATCCATGGATATTTTGACATTAGATCCCTCAACAGCTCTTGTCCAACTCGAACTTGTATACTGAGACCCTTGATCTGAATTGATGATTTCAGGCGCTCCGTAGGTCTCTACCGCATCTTTGAACACATCAACACACCATTGTGCTTCTAGGGTATTACTAATGCTCCAGGAAAGAATCTTACGGCTGTAGACATCCATAATTGCTGTGAGATATAAAAAGCCCTTCTTCATGGGAATGTAGGTTATGTCTGTTGACCAAACTTGATTCGGTCTGTCGATATTGAGCCCACGCAGTAAATAAGGCCTAATATATTCTCTCAGCCCTAACCTTGAGAGATTTTTACGTTGGTAAATAGCACAGTAATCCATAATCTTAAACAAACGTCTTATGCGCTTTGGGTTTACATGAAACCCATATTCACGCATCTTTTCAACCATCGATAGTACTCCTTCTGTTGGGTGATTAGCCAAGTGTTTGTCCATGATTTCCATCATCTTCAAGTTTTCCGGCTTCTCTCCAATTGGACGATAATACAAGCGAGATCTGGACACTTCAAGCAGAGTACATTGTTTCCTTACCGAAAGATTTGGTCTAGGTTTTACCTGCCTTAAGCGGTCCTTTATATTCCCAGTCTCGCTGATACTTTTTTTAAGAAATCCACTTCAACTTTGAGTTTGCCAATTTGTGCATACAGCTTCTCCACGTCCTCATTTGACTTCTCAGAGTCGCTCGCATTGGTGAAAACACTCGCAGCGTTCGATAAAAACTCGTTTTTCCAGCGCGAAATCATAACGGGTGAAACTTCGTGTTTACGACTTAGTTCTGCTAGACTTTGGTGCTCCCTGATCGCATCAAGAGCAACTTTTGATTTAAATTCGGCAGTGAATTTTCTGCGCGTTGTTTTTTGTTTCATAGATGTAAATTAAAAGTAAATTTTTAACTAACATCCTGGTTCAGAATTATGGGAGTATTATATTATCCCCATTCAAATATGTTCCTTTGGCAAGTCAGTCGTATCTAACGGATGGTTTGGAAATTACAAACGCAAAACCAGAATTCAGGCGATCAGGCAGAAAAACAATTTTCCCGATACTGCAAAAAGAGCCGCTGTCCATTCTCCGTTGGCTTGCTATGTATTTCAAAAAGCGAATCCGAATATGGTCATCTTGCATGAATGGAAAGCTCCAGACAATCGAAATCGTTCGTTTCAAATAACATGAAGATGCTATTTTATGGAGACGGAAACGGCTAATGCAAAACAACTGAAAAAGAAAATATTCACCGAAAATTTATCTCTCCAAGGCGGACAGATAAACTATTGCTTAATCAAATGAAAAATGCATGATTTGAAGAATCTGAAACCGATATTTTAAAAAAATGACAAGCTACAAATTCCCTTAGCAAAAAGTTTCGGTCAACACCGTGTAGTATGAAAAAAGCCCTCTTCAAAAAAGGGCTTTTTTATCGGTCTTTTTCATTTACACGGCTGAAAGTTACCTGCAGGTGTTTCTGTCGTGTTAATAGTCATTTGTGTATTTGTATTTCTGTATAACTATAATACTCCCACAAGATTGTTAAATGAATTCTTGCTGTTCAATTCTTAATTTTGTTAAATGATTGAAATTTAAAGTCAGGAAGTAGTGATTTTGACTAGTATAAATATGGCAAATGCAAGTGCATATAGTTCTATATTTTCTAAAGTTATATTGATTTTGTTATGATTGATATACTGCACGCACCAAAATAACCCAATGCGTTTTTATCTGGTTTATTTAAATTCACAATATTTCCACTTATTTTTCCTGGCGGAACATCACCAGAAACTGGCGATGATGCTGTTAAATTGAATATTCTGTAATAGTAATTATACATTTGTTCAGAGATGTTTAGCTGATGTAATCTTGCTTTGTCTCCTGTAACCACAGGAAAATTATCAAATGGCAAATAGTTAATTAGAGATTGTCCGTTGAAAAAATCATCTTTTTGAATGACTCTATAAATGTTTCCTGGTGAAGGATTTATCATTAATTGCTCGTTTATAAACAATTGCCATAAATAGTAGTTTCTTTCATTCAAAGGATCAGTTGTGTTTAATGTGATAAAATTACCTTCCGGACTACCTAAAGCAGAAGGGAAATAATTTACCGTAAGACTATCTATCGCAGCACCTCCTGCTTTCAGAGTTTCATAAGCATTGTATTCATCTCCTTCGTAGTTTATGATTAACTTATAAGTTTTGTTGATAGCTGCAATAAAACTACTCCTGTAAACCCCATTTCCTATATGATTATATGTGTAGGTATTTGTTCCATCATTTACCATGACGATTGCGTTTGGTACAGGCTGTGGGTTAGCATTTCCTGTATAATTAGCTGAAATACTGAGCTTTAATTCTTGCTGACTTATAACAGTGTCAATACCCAATAGAATATTCCCTTCCACAACTAGTTTGGTACTATTATTTTTCAGATCCAAATTAATTTCTTTTTCGCAAGAAGTAAAAGCAGCAGCTGTTACTAACAATAGACAGATTCTTGTTATTAATTTCATATTTATTTTTTTTAAAATTTAAACTCGTAACTAATGCTTGGTATTATACCAAAATAGGTAAGCTTATAGGCCTTGTTGTTACCTGTTCCTAATCCAGTTTCGCTATTGTTGTTGGTCAAGGTTTCTTTGAAGGTAATATTCGCGGCATTTTGACGGTTATACATATTGTAAATACCAAATACCCATTGACTTTTCCACCGTTTAGTTTGTTTACCTTGTAACGTTGCTGAGATATCTAATCTGTGATAATCGGGCAATCGATGGGCATTGCGTTCACTATATTCCGGTATAGAAATCCCATTAAATGAGTATTTTGATTCTGGATAGGTAGCTGGTCTCCCTGATTGGTAAATGAAGTTTGCAGAAATAGACCATTTCTCAGAAATTTTATAGTTTCCCGTAATTGCAATATTGTGAGGCTTATCATAATTTGTTGAATAGTAGGCTCCATTATTAATTCCTCTTCCACCGTCAATACCTGGAGTTTTGCGCTCAGCTTTTGACAATGTGTAACTTAACCATCCTGTAAATCTTCCTTCACTTTTCTTTATCATAATTTCCAAACCGTACGAACGTGCATTTCCGTTTAGCAGAATTGTTTCTGGTGAATTGTTTAAGATTGGTGAAGCCCCATCAATAAAATCAAATTGGTTTTGCATCCATTTATAATAGGCTTCAACACTAAATTCATAAGTATTGTCCTTAAGATTTCGGAAATAACCTGATGCAATTTGGTCAGCAATTTGTGGTTTTATAAAGGAAGAACTAGGAGTATAGATGTCTAGAGGAGTTGGAGAAGTTGCAGTAGAAAGCAAATGAATATATTGGTACATTCGGTTATAACCCAATTTAATACTCGACACTTCATTTACTTGATAATTCAAACTGAGGCGTGGTTCAAAGCCAAAAGAATTGTTTAAGAGTTCATTTTTTCCATAATTCTTATAGGATGAAATGGTTCCTTTCTCATAATTATTGATGACTGGATTATAAACAACCGGTTTCCCATTCTCGTATACTGGAATGGAGTCGTTTGCCATTTGAGCGAATTGAGATATTCTTAATCCGTACATTATTGTAAGTCTGTTTGAAATCCGGTAATCGTCCTGCAGGTATGCATAATTCTCGAGAGCTCTTTTTTCTTTATAATTTGTTCGATTAATGGTAGAATTACCTCCAAAAGGTTTAATGTTTCCCGGATTGAATTGATAATAAATGGAACCAATACCAAACTTTAATTTGTGTTTTTCTCCTGCGTAATAATCAAAATCAGCTTTGATGTTTACATTTGAAAGTGAAGAGTTCCATTGAAAACTATTACCTGGATAAAAAGTTATTTCATAATCGTAGTTAGAATAAATTGCACTAACATTCATAAATAGTTTTGGACTAAACAAGTGATTCCAGCGCAGGGTACTTGTCTGATTCCCCCAGGTATTCCCAAATCCATTGGGCACATCAATTTTATCCCTGCCAAAGTACCCCGAAAGAAATATTCTGTCATTTGAAGACAAGCGGTAGTTGCTCCTCACATTGAAGTCATAGAAATAAAGTTTATTACGATTGATAGTTGTATCGGATGAAAGCGGCAAGAATACATCGGCATAAGACCTTCTTGCTGACAGAAGAAAAGAACCTTTTGCACCATCTTCGAGCACTCTGCCAATGGGTGCTTCTAGAGTTACCCTACTTGATAGTAGCCCAATCCCACCTGTGGCGGTAAATTTCTTATTGTTTCCTTCTCTCATCCTTATGTCCAATACGGAGGAAAGTCTACCACCATATTTTGAAGGTATTCCGCCCTTGTAAATAGTAGCATCTTTGAGTGCATCAGCATTAAAAACAGAGAAAAAGCCAAATAGATGAGACGGATTGTAAACAATAGCTTCATCAAGTAAAATCAAATTTTGGTCTGCAGATCCTCCTCTGACATTAAATCCTCCTGAGCCTTCGTTCGGTGATGAAACACCAGGTAACAACTGGATAGATTTGATTACATCTGCTTCACCAAGCACCATAGGAATCTGCTTGATTTCCCTAGCAGATAATTTCTCCACAGACATATCTGTACTAACTATTTTCAGATTATTTCTTTTTGACGAAACTACAACTTCGTGTAAAGTGGTTCTTTTCTCTTTCAATGAAATATCAAGTGTTACATTTGAAGTAACATCAATAAAGATTATCTTCCTCTCATAACCAATATAATTAACCATTAAAGTTGATTTTCCTTTTTCAACATTCAATGAATAAAAACCATATGCATTAGAAGAAGCACCGATTGAAGTGTTTTCAATTTGTACAGTTGCCCCTATGAGAAACTCATTGGTTAAGCTGTCTTTCAAATATCCTGATAAGGTGTATTTTTGAGCATTTGCAAAGAATACACCGAAAAAAGCTGTGGTAAACAGCAAGAATTTTATTTTTTTTAACATAAACACAGATTTGATATATGCTGTCAAATTTCAGGGTGTTTATAATAAAAAACATTGATAAATGATAAAAAATCACTTTTGGGCTTTAATGCGGCTCAAGCTTTCTTGCGTGATACCTAAATAACTAGCTACAATTTTGTTTGATAATCTCTGAATTATGCTTGGATAAGTTTGCAACAAAAAGTCGTATCGCTGCTTGGCAGACATCTTTAAAAAACTCTCCAACCGCCAATGATTAGTTGTATAGGCAACTTCAAGTTGTTTTTTGTATAAATCTCTTGCTAGCGCTGTTATTTCTGCTATATTTTTAAAGTCGTTGTATGATATTTGAAGAAGCTCTGCTTGTTCGGTTGCTTCTATAAATTCATTGGTAGGGGTCTGCGAAATGAAGGAGTGTATAGTAGTAATAAATTGGTTTTCAAGAGCAATATATCTTGTTGCTTCTTGTCCATTGTCATCAATAAAGTATGCCCTTACAGAACCCTTGCAAACGAAATATGTATATCTACAAATATCTCCCTTTGAAATTAGTTTTTCGTTTTTTTTGACAGAATTTTCTGTAAATGCAGATACAACTTGTTCTATTTCGCTTGTGCTTGTCTGGAAGTTGTTGGCAAGGTAAGTCATTAATTGTTGTTTCATTTTTTCATTTTATTATTATGTTCAAATAGCGTCCTAAACCTTTAAAAAATAAGAGGAAATAATCCGTATCTCAAGTTATCTTTGAGTTGCACAACAAAAAAAACTCTAATGGCAAATATAAACGTTGTTTTCTCAGATTATTTCAAAACTAGACCGTTCAAAATTCAAGAAATTGGTCGATAAAAAGCAAACAGACAAGTATAACAAAGGTTATACGAGTTGGACACATTTAGTATCGATGCTTTTTTGTCAATTTGCAAAAAGTCAATCTGTACGTGATATTAGTAATGGGCTTCGTTCTGCTACTGGGAACCTTAATCATTTAGGTATTGATAAAGCACCTTCCAAATCAACGATCAGTTATCAAAACAAAAATCGCAATTGGGAGATTTTTAGAGATTACTATTATCAACTGCTCCAAAGTTTAGGACAACATCCAACGTTTAAGCAAACTAAATTCCGCATTAAGTCTAAAATCTTTCTTTTGGATGCTACAACGATAAGCCTCTGTCTAAGCTTGTTTGACTGGGCAAAATACAAAACACGAAAGGAGCTGTTAAAATCTGTTCAAAAACGCCATGATCTGGAACTGAATCGACTAAATGAAGTGCCGTCAATGACACGGTCTTCAACTTCATAATCAATTAGTCCATGCCATGTTTGAAGTAATGACATTTTGAACAAAATTAATCAGTCGTAAGACGGAGCACCTGTTACACTTTCCCCCTTTTGGTAGTATTGGTTTATCAGGTTGGAAATTGGCCACCAATCAACAATAAGATTTACTTGATTGAAAAAATCTTGCTTGATTAATCTTCTTCCTACTAAGTAGTCCGCAAAACCGAGTTTTTGTTCCTTTTTCATACCTAAACATATGAATATAAATTTTTTTTCAATAATAAAAATCCTATATTACTCATGTTCAATTTGTTGAAAAAGTTTTGGCCCTGCAGTGGTCTTCTTGTGTATATTTGGCTGTTGTAATTGGAATATTCGGAATGAGTTCATCAAAAATAAAATCAATGAAATGACTAATCGGATAAAAGAAGAGGTTTATCTGAAGGCTTTCAGGTTGATGTGTACGGCAAAAGCACTCGCCGAAAAATATGAAGCAAACAAGGAGGTAACGGCTAAATATGTGCATGCTACATCAAGGGGCCATGAGGCGATTCAATTGGCTGTTGGAATGCAACTTAAGCCTCAGGACTGGGTCTCTCCATATTACCGTGATGACAGTATTTTACTGGGCATGGGAATTACGCCTTACGAGCTCATGCTTCAGGTTTTTGCCAAAAAGGATGATCCTTTTTCAGGAGGGAGAACGTATTATTCGCACCCCTCATTGGATAGATCTGACATGCCTAAAATTATTCATCAATCTTCTGCTACCGGAATGCAGGCAATTCCTACTGCCGGAGTTGCTATGGGAATTCAGTATCGTGAAAAGCTAGGATTATCCGAAGATTTTGGAGGAGAAAACCCTGTGGTTATTTGCTCGCTGGGAGATGCTTCCTGTACTGAGGGGGAAGTTTCGGAGGCCCTGCAAATGATTGCTTTAAAGCAATTCCCGATTGTTATCCTTGTTCAAGATAATGGGTGGGATATCAGCGCAAATGCAAGAGAAACCCGTGCACAGGATATTTCCGAATTTATGCGTGGTTTCAAGGGTATTGAAGTTCGAACTATCGACGGAAGTGACTTTGAGTTGTCCTACACTACCGTAAAAGAGGTTTTTGATGCTATACGAAAAAACAGATGTCCTTTTGTGATTCATGCAAAGGTTCCATTACTCGGTCATCATACATCAGGTGTTCGAAAAGAGTGGTATCGTGATGATTTAGATGAGGCAGCATCAATGGATCCTTATCCAAAATTGCGCAGTTTTTTATTGCAAAATGGATCAACTGAATCGGAACTTTCCAGAATTGAGCATGAGGTTATTGAACTTGTAGATTTAGAATATGATCTTGCATTCAATGCGGAGGACCCAGTCCCGGAATCTATTACAGATTTCATTTTTGCACCAACCGAGATTTCAGAGGAAAAAGGGGTGCGTGAGCCCTCTGGTAAGAAAAAAACCGTAATGGTAGATGCTGCACTTTTTGCAGTGCGCGAGTTGATGGAGAAACACCCTGAGGCTTTGCTTTATGGTCAGGATGTAGGTGGTAGACTAGGTGGTGTGTTTCGCGAGGCGGCAACGCTTGCACAACAATTTGGGGATGACAGGGTATTTAATACACCTATTCAAGAGGCCTTTATTATAGGATCAACAGTAGGCATGTCTGCAGTTGGATTAAAACCTATTGTGGAGGTTCAGTTTGCTGATTATATCTGGCCCGGCCTTAATCAGCTCTTCACAGAGGTGTCAAGATCGTATTATTTATCGAATGGGAAATGGCCGGTTAGTTGTATTATCAGGGTTCCCATTGGCGCTTATGGCTCCGGAGGCCCCTATCACTCGTCCAGTGTGGAGTCTGTCGTTACAAATATACGTGGAATTAAAGTAGCTTACCCTTCCACGGGTGCAGACCTTAAAGGTTTAATAAAATCAGCATTTTATGATCCTAATCCGGTTGTTATATTTGAGCATAAAGGGCTATATTGGTCCAAAATAAAAGGTACTGAAGGGGCAATGTCGATTGAGCCCGATGAGGATTATGTCATTCCATTTGGAAAAGCTCGTGTAGTTCAGGAAGCAGATATCTCTTTCATTGATAATGGCGAATCTGCTGCTATTATTACGTATGGAAGAGGGGTATATTGGTCGATTGAGGCAGCAAGTAACTATGAAGGAAGGGTAGAAATCATAGACCTTCGGACTCTTAACCCATTGGATAAGGATATGATCAACAAGGTAGCCCGACGACACGGAAAGGTATTGTTGGTTACAGAGGAATCTGAAGAGATGTCATTTACGCTTGGTTTGGCAGGAAGAATACAACGCGATAATTTCAATTATCTGGATGCGCCTGTGTTAATAGTCGGTTCTGTCGACACCCCTGCTATTCCATTGAATTCCGTGTTGGAGGCAGCAATCTTGACCAATGCAGAAAAGGTCAAAGGTTACCTTTCAGATTTGTTTGCGTATTGATTGAAAAAGGTTTAGTTATCCTGTCAATTGTCTTGTCCTCGATTTTTCGGCTTTAGTGCTGACTTTCTGAAACTTAATTAATTGTGCTGATAATATTTGAAGCTTGAGAGATGCAAATCCAGGGCATTTTACCAATGAGTGATTCGTACTAGATACTTGTGAGATAAACAATTAACATTTCAGGTGTGAAAATTATCTGAATGCTGCCGATGGTGGAGCTAAACGATAAGTTATTTTTACCTAAAATGCCTAATGCTATTATATAGACCATTTACTTTAAGAGAAATTGCAGAGCTCATCCAAAGGCCATTTGTTGGGGATCCTGACCATGTTGTATCCGGGATAAATGAAATTCACTCGGTTGTACCCGGAGATCTTGTATTTGTTGACCATCTTAAGTATTATCAAAAGGCACTCAATAGCGCCGCAACAACGATTTTAATAGACAAGGAGGTAGCTTGCCCGGAAGGTAAGGGATTGATTATTTCTTCAAATCCATTTGATGACTTTAACAAATTAACGCGCTATTTTCATCCTGATAATTATCTACGCAGTAATGTTGGGGAACACTGTTCTATTGATCCTAGTGCATTCGTTCATCCTACAGCTGTTATAGGTCATAAGGTAAGGATCGGAAAAGATGCCGTTATACATGCAGGAGTAGTCATTTCCAACGATTGCGTGATAGGGGATCGGGTAATTATCGGTCCAAATTCGGTAATTGGACATTCAGCATTTTACTACAAAAAGAAAGTGGATGGCTATGATCGAATGCATACTTGTGGAGCTGTTCATTTGTATGAAGATGTTGAAATTGGTTCGCTCTGCACTATAGATGCAGGTGTAACTGGAATCACTTCGGTAGGAAAAGGAACCAAAATAGATAATCAGGTTCATATTGGTCATGATTCAGTTATTGGAAGCCACTGTTTATTTGCTGCGAACGTCGGTATAGCAGGATGCGTTGTTGTAGAGGATCATGTAGTTCTTTGGGGACAGGTAGGTTGCGCTAGTAATGTTACAATAGGTCAAGGAGCAATAGTATTAGCTCAATCGGGAATCGCCAAGAATTTGGAGGGAGGGAAGACTTATTTCGGGAGTCCCTGCTCTGAGTATAAAGAGAAGTTTCGAGAAATGGCAGCTTTGCGTCAATTGCCCCGGATTTTGGAAAAACTAAAATGATTGATCGTCTGATAAAGTCTCTTGAGGATCAGTTGAATGTCAAGGACTTCAGACTGAATTCTCTCCTTGAGGTTACATCAGCAATTAATAGCAACGCAAGCGTTGATGAGCTTATTCGAATTTATTCCTTTGTTTTAAGCGAACAACTTGGTTTTCGTCGGTTTATTCTTTTTAACCAAAAGGATGGTTGGGAAATTCTTTTAAAAATAGGCCTTCGGGGTCGACTTAAAGACATTGACGTTGAAAAGGATTTATTGCGATTTACGGATATGACCGTGATTGAATCATCACACTCCAAAGGTTTATCAGAATTCGATGTGGTAGTTCCGGTATATCATAGAGGCCGACCTTTAGCCTTCTTGTTATTGTCAGACGTGATTAGGGATAAACATAAAATAACGGAGAGTCTTCATCACATTAATTTTGTTCGAACCCTTACAAATATAATTGTAGTCGCTATTGAAAATCAACGTCTTGCGAGGTTGAATGTGATTCAGGAGCGTATAAAGAAGGAACTTGAGTTGGCCTCCGAGATGCAAAAGTTGCTCTTTCCATCGGATCTTCCGTCTAACCGAAAGATGGATGTTTCGGCGAAATATACGCCACGTCATGAAGTGGGAGGAGATTATTATGATTTTATCCCTCTGGGTGATGAAGAATATATTATTTGTATTGCGGATGTGTCCGGAAAGGGAATAAGTGCGGCTATGCTCATGGCAAACTTCCAGGCAACTATCAGAACGCTTTATAATTATCAGCGTTTTGATATGGAATTTCTACTCGAGGAGCTCAACAAAAAAGTAATTCGAAGCGCAAAGGGGGAGAAGTTTATTACCTTTTTTATTGCTCATTATAATGCAAATACTCACGAGTTAACTTATGTGAATGCCGGACATAATCACCCATTCATCACAAATGGAAGTAGGGTAGAGATGTTGTCTTCGGGTTGCATTGGGCTGGGTATGATGGATGAATTACCCTTCATTGAGGTTGGAAAGAAGGTCTTGAAATCGAATACAACTATTGTTCTTTATACGGATGGGGTAGTGGAACTTGAAAACGAGAAATCAGAATTCTTCGGTACAGATCGCCTGGTTAGGCTCGTTCATAATTATTATCCTCTTAAAATGGAAGACATGAATAACCTCATTTTTTCCAAATTGGACGAGTGGCGAGGAAATTTGAATTTAGTGGATGATACCGCAATCTTTTGCTGTAGGTTTTTTTAACGAATAATATACATTTTCCCAAAACCTTTTTTGAAATGATCATCAATACTCGATTGGTAATGTTTTACATCTTCGCCATTAATTTGTGCAAGAACGCGGTAGAGATATACACCATTAGCAAGTGGATCACCAAATTCATCTTTTCCATCCCATGCGTATTCACTTATGTTTCTACCGATATGAATTGGGCCAAGTTCATCTTCCGTTATTTCACGCACTACTTTACCTGAAACAGTCATAATTTGAATTAGAAGTTCATCAGGAGTTTCACTTCCCGTTAGGGTGAATACAAAACGAGTGCTTGTGCTAAACGGATTTGGATAATTTATAAGATGCGTAATCATCGATTTACGAATAACTTGGAAACTTATCCTGTATTCCAGGTCACCTGAAAGATTACCGGTCCTGTCGCTTCCCTGAACAAAAAGCTCATATTTTCCATCTTGAGTGAAATTTGCCGGGTAGATTATCTTAAACTTTTTATTCTGTGAATCCGCAGGAATCCATTGTAATACATTATTTCCGGAACCATTCAAAAAGTAGATTTTCATTTGAACTCCTTTAGGATCAGTAAGGTAAATTCCAAAATGTGAGGTGTCCGAAATGTCGTTCATGAGCATATATTCGTTATCGTCTTTCAGAGTAATATATATTTCACTATGAGGGTCAACTATGTCGTTATTGAGAATATGACGCCCATTGAATGTCACATCCAAAATAGGTTGTTTGTCGTCAGGAATGACCCTGAACGGTATTTGAAGCAAATTGTTGATATGTGTTTGTTCAGGTTGATCAGTAATGTTCATAGTGGTATTCACATATGGGTTTACCTCCACCCAAAGTGAATTTAACCCTTTCAAACCAACGGTTGAAAATGTAATCGTGTCTCTTAATGTTTCTCCTACGAGGAGAGAATCCTGTCGGGGATAAGGAATGGGGTGTTTTACCTCGTTCTGATCGACGATCCAGTATTCTACCAACAATGAGTCCATAGGCAATGTAAAAATATTTTTAACGTCTACCGCAAATTGAACATTTTGCCCCTCCTGTAGGCTATCCGATGGTAGATTCCAGCTGTAGCCCGAACTGCCATCTATTGCTGCTTCAGGTAAGGGAGAATATAAGACATGCCATCGGTCAATCTGGGCTGGTGTAAATGTTAATGAATCCTTGTAATACGCCCCAAGTTGAAGATAAGGATAATCTTTTGCTTTCACGAGTAAATCTAAGTTAATGATGGAGTCATTTGATGTAAATGCGGTGTCAATGATCCTTTGTAAGGTTCCTACTGTATCAAATGCTCGGATGTAAAGGATGGTTGAATCTGCCGTTGGTTTTTCCATTGAGTTTTGCTTCCATTGAGCTGATCCCCATTTGGACGCGGGCCCTATCATTGTTGAAAATTCTTGTCCCAAATAATCATATCCTTTTAGTTTAGCTTCCAGGTGAAGATCTTCTCCGAGGTTTTTGGCATAGAGCTCAACAACTGATTTTGGATCACCTTTCCGGCAGAAAAATGCAAATGGCAGGTTCTGCCGCACAATACCGGGAACGATACTGTCTGAACCAAGATCTTTGAACGTGTTGTAAATATCGGGTAAAATGGAATTGATGTCATTGAATTTTGTCGTCATGGGAGAATAAATCAAAATGTAATGACTGTCGGGTATATTATTCAACATGTTTCGAAAGTTTGTCAGCTGACTTAACGAATTTTGTCTAAAAATAAAATAGCTCTCGGGCCGGGATCTGCATGCGCCATAGTCGTTGGCATTTCCGAAATTATGATTTGGATTTTCAGTGCCATATCTGGTTCTCCATTCAATCAATGATACGGGATCAATCACCGCGACATAAAAACTTGGCGTGAGAGTACACAGACCGTATTCCTTTTGTTGACCATCAATATAATAAGCATTCTCATAAATACCCGGAATGGAGGTTGTACTCTTTACATCGCAGGTAAGTGTTTTATTATTTGGTCCAAATCGTTTTTTTCTATTTAGATCGTCAAATAAAATGGAGTTGAAGGAATTTTTTCTGAACTGAAAGAAATGATCTTGACCCCATCCAAATTTTCCCTTGATATATTGGAACGAACTTCCTCGCCAGTTTGGAATTTGTCCGTCAATAGCAACTCTCCAAAAATAAACGGTACTATCTCTACATTTTAATGGTGCTACTTGACCTGAACTAATATCTTTCCATGCTGAAGGAGCTACTTCTTTTATTCCCCCAAAACCGGAGACGGTTGCAAAGCGTAGAAACGGGCTGTTGAATAAATCTGTCGTATCTAATTCAAACCTATAGGTATTGTATTCAGCTATGGGGTTGATGGTCGAGGCAATAAGAGTGACACTGTCATTAGGTACTACAGCAAATTCGTGAGGAAGCACTGGAATGATCCCATCAACATTAAGAAATAATGTTTTTACGAGCTGGTTGTTGTTCACTTCATCGTATTGTTCATCTACGAATGAGGGTAGATCTACTTTCACACTAAATGTATTGATTCCTAATCCAATCGCAGGTTGTACAGGCATCTTGAAGGATAAAGTATCTTTATAGTTTAGTTGAGGTACGTAAAATGTGTAAACTGAATCTGTTTGGGTTTCGGGGAAGTTTCGTGTAATTTCTACGGAAAATGTATCGACGATGGATTTTCCTAAATTCGTTAAAACGACATCCATACGTATGCTATCAACGGTCAAATCCAGCTGTTTAGGGGAAAAAGAAATATTTTGCTCTGTGATTTCTATTTCAGGCTTTTCGTGCCAATTCAATCGAATCATCGGATCTCCGTTGAGCACCATTTGAGTACATGTGCTTTCAGTTATAAGATCTTTGTAACCAGTATTTTCAATTGCTTTGATAGTGTGGCTAATCTGTTCGGCAAGCCTGCTTCCATAATGAACTGAACTCACTTGTTTATAGAATTCTTTTGAATATAAACTCAGGGTGTGAGCAAAACCAAGATTAACGGTTCCAAAATAACCTATCGCGCCATAATTCCGAATATTCACGAATATTTCTGAGCGGGATTGACCGCTCTGAAAAATGTTTCCATTATAACAAGAATTCGAGATGACCAATGGATATTTTCCAACGTTATTCCAGTTCGATGGTTCATCAATATTAATTTCAAAACCTGAAGCGGTCGGAGCAGAGTGACCAAAAAAGGAAATGATACTCACCCCATCCTGAATACGGTTCATAATTTTGTTGAGTTGGGATGGATTAATGGGGTTTGTACCATTTTGGGTAGTTGTCAGCACATTGGCACCAAAATATTCCTGTTCGATAATATTAGCCATTGTATTCATGTAGTTACCAAACAGAGATTGTTCAGAGGCATCTTTTCCTCCGACAAAGTGAAGTACTTGTTTCTGCCAATCTTTTGTTGCACTGCTGTATACTACGCTTTGATTTTGATTTTGCTCAAATAATTTTACTTTTTGTAAGTAGTCGGATAATTCCTTGTTCGACGAAGATGAAATTCTTCCAGTGGGTATCAAGGGAGTCCAACGAGTTGTGCCTGGAAGGTTAGAGCTTATGCAAGCGTCACATGAAGGTTGACCAAAGGATGGGATGAAGGAATTTGCGTAATTGGTAATATTTGTCCTTGATCCGGGTCCTGTGGATGTAATTCCGCTAACATTTGCTTCTCTGATGCCTTTCCCCATCAAGAATAGACCGACCGGTTTATTTGTTGCCTGATCGTAGATGAAATGAGCGAATCGCCGAATACCGTTAATGTGTTTGGGTATTCCGCCTCCGAATTGTTGATACAGCTCGTTAATATTCGCAAGAATGACGTTGTATTGTCCTCCATCAGCAGATAGTCTGTAAGCTGCGTAATCTACAGAAGCACTTTGAAATGCAGGATGGTACACCATTAATAAAGCTTTTTCTGCGCTCAGTTGTGAAAAATCATTAAACGAACCTGTCGTATTTACGGGAATAATATCTGTAACAGCATGAATTGCAGAGCTTTCCTGATATATTATGGTTTGATCTTTAGCAGAAAAATCATTCGGAAGAAGAATCGTTGAGACACCATTGTTTATTATTAAATTAAGCTTTCTAGGGACCGAACCTAACGAGAAAATAACAGGATTAGTTGTCGAAATATTGATAAGATTTAATTTAATCTTATTTTCTGTCGGGTTATTTTTTAATTTGAATGTTGTTTTGTTCGCTCCACCAAAGCTGGGTATACGAGGATAAAGAAATGAAAAATAATTTATGGATTGACGATCGGTGGTGGCTCCCTGATTAGGAACGATTGAAATCTTGAAATTGGAGGCGCCAGACGCGGGTAATGTATTCACAGGGAAAGACCTTGACAGGTGAACTGCACGATAACCAGTAAAGATGGTATCGATTAATACGAAATTTGAGGCACCAATAGTATGTCTCACGTGGTGATTTCCTTTCCCTGTGTAATCAGCGTCAGATACCCCAACCCCAACAGCTCGGTACTCTACATTTGGCGCATCCTTACCTTGGTAAATCTGCTCAAGTTGATAAGAACTTAAATCCCATACATAACCTAAGGCACCATTAATTGCTTCGCCTCCCCAGCCTTCACCAGAAGTGAAAAATGAACTCGAAGCATCGGAAGATTTTTCCCCCTCATTGTAAATATTATTATAGGATTGATAGCTTTCAAACAAAACGAAATTTGACGAGGTATAGTTACTCACCGAAGTATCCGTTTCAACAACAAATCTCAAATTATTGGTTTTATTATTCCATGTAAAATAATATTGAATCGTATCGTTGTAAAGGCTATATTTAGGATTGCCAATATCTGTCGGTTTATCATAAAGGGTTGAATCTAGCCATCCATCATTTTTCTCAGCGAAAAAGAGAATATAATCACCCGGGTTTAGGTATGAATCTCCTCCGTCTTGAATGTAAAGAGGAATTTCTCTTTCTTTGCCAAATATTTGAATGTTAGTAGATTGTATTGAACTTAAGGGGATTCCTGCCGCGTTAATGGTGGTGTAATCAATGCGGTGAATCCCTGTTGAAAACACATTAATTGCGTAATACTTTTGAGAATAATTGATCCATTCATTACCGTATTTCTGTGCACGGGATGCAAATGAGCTAAGAAGTAACAAGGCACATAGATAAAGGGTGTTTAAATGAGTAATCATAGCTATTCAAGCATATTTGAAGGTTTGTTTAATCTTAATTTCAACGAAAACACGTGCGAATACAATGCATTCGACACATCTCCAATATCCGTAAATGCATAATCTAACTGAAAATTCTTAATCTGAACTCCCAACCCTACATTAGGCTGAACGTTGAGTGAGCTTTGATCATTGAAATCTTTTGAGTATTGCATATTCGAAACGCCAAAACGAATAGCTACAATCGATTTGTAACCTAATTCTACCCCCAAATGAGGATCTACAGATAAGGCATTTGTTCTCAATAAAACATTACGTTTTCCGTCTGTGGTGACATCAAGATCAATTTCACCTGAACCGTATAGGCCTTTTTTTCCAATGTTATATTTCGCATTGGTAGCAAAAATGAACTTTGGGAGGGTTAATTCAAGTCCATTTTGAGGAAGTAAATTGCCCGTTGAAAGGAAAACTTCTTTCATTTCCGGCGACAAGTCAAATACCCAAGCATTGAATGTCGATGTAACATCCCTCGCTACAACCCCATATCGCCAATGATCATTTTTCTTCCATTGCAATCCGGCATCTAAACCAAAACCAAATGATTTAGCAAAATCGCCAACTTTTCGATGGATAAATTTGAAATTACCCCCAACACTCAGTCCGGGTCGATTTAATTTCCGCGCATAGGAAAATAAAAAGGCATAGTCCGATGCACTGAATGCTGATATGTTGTCATAATTTATGTTTCCTGAATTGTCAATTAATTCAGTTGTGTTTGGGATATCGTCCACTCCAAACCTGACGAACGAAAATCCGGCAGCACTTTTTTCATCGATGGTATGTGCTACACCTACGTGATCATACTTGGCAATACCCGCAAAATAGGATGAGTGCATTATAGTAAGATCTAACCATTTATTCGTTGAGGTAAGGCCGGCAGGGTTCCAATAAACGCTGGATGCACCGCTTACCTGAGCGACAAAGGCGTTACCTTGACCTAAAGCATCCGCTCCGACACCTATATTGAGGAACTCATTTGAATACTTTGGTGCCAAACTTCCTTGCTCCCACGAAAGAAAAGGAAACAAAAAGAATGATATGTTAACCCAGGAAAATTTATTCATAGTTTTATGTAAAATTGAAAATACGAGTATTCAACTCCTTTTTCAAAAAAAAATTGTGTTGTTTTGTCAAAAAACGCAACACTTGGTTATGTAAAGATAAGTGAAAAGAGTAAAAAAATCAATTCATTAAATCAATTGAAAAATATGTTTTCTATACCTAACATAATGACCGCAATGAATATGTTGTCAGGGGTTTTGGCTATTATTTTTAGCTTCTGTGGCCGCCTTGATTTAGCTCCTTTTTCTATTTTTTTCGGGGCGATTTTGGATTTTTTTGATGGGTTTCTAGCACGGAAGTTAGGTGTTCATGGAGAGTATGGAAAACAACTGGATTCTTTAGCGGACATGGTCACTTTTGGAGTTGCACCTGGTGTGTTGATGTTAAATGTCATTATAGTTACCACATGTATGGAAGGCCCTTTTTATGGTATGAACTTTCAGGAGTATGCTCATTTTCAAATGAACAACTGGATAAATGCCTTGTTTCATGGGGTCCCCAATAGTTTGGATGCATCTATTAAGTACTTGCCTTTCGTATGTTTACTTATTCCTTTTTTTTCTATGTTCAGGCTTGCAAAGTTCAATATAGATGTTCGCCAAACAGATTCATTTATAGGTTTACCAACACCCCTCAATACCATTTTTTTCTGCTTCTTCCCGCTACTCCTTCTCTACAATTTTGATTCATTGAGTGAGAGCTCGGGATACATTCAGTATATTCTTGATCCATACGTATTGTCCCTCCTTGTGATAGCAATGTCTGTTTTACTCGTTTCTGAATTGCCGCTTTTTTCATTGAAATTTAAGCATCTCGCTTGGAAGGAAAATGAGGTGCGGTTCATATTTTTGATTGTTTGTTCATTATTAGTAATCTTTTTTCTGGTTTGGTCCATCCCATTAATTGTAATTTTATACCTGAGTTTTTCACTCGGTCTTCGAAAATTTAATTCAAAAAAAAATGAAATTTAAAGCTGAAATTGACGTTATGCCTAATGAGGCCTTGCTTGATCCACAAGGTAAGGCAGTTACAAATAGCATGAAAAACATTGGACTGCCTGAAATCTATGGGGTGAGGATCGGACGTCATATCAGACTTTTTGTAGATGCTGCCTCGCAATCCGAGGCAGTGGAGAAGGTGGAGGAAGCATGCAAAAAGTTACTCTCCAATCAGATTATGGAGAGCTATACCTACGCGGTTTTTCAGGTGTAGATTCGCATGCTCACAGGGGCTAATTTTATTGGGAGCAGGACAAGTGCTAAAGGTTTATTTACTTTTCAAACTACTAATCCTGCTCGCAACAGCTTGCTTCCCGCAATTTTTTATGAAGCTTCCGATGATGAGATTAATGCTGCATGCGAAACAGCGCATCGTTCATTAACCGAATTACGAGTTTTGCCCAAAACACAGATGGCCAATTTTTTACACCTTGTTAGGTGCGAATTGGAAAATTCAAAGCGTCAAATTCTCTTTCAGTACGTTTTGGAGTCTGGACTAGCCGAAGATCGCGCATAAGCTGAATTTGAGCGCACAATTCAACTTCTTTCGGATTACGCATCACTCATTGAATCGAATAATTTCCCAGAATGTTCAATAGATATTCCCGAGAATCCTGCTCTCCCGGATTTGAGAAAAACGCATGTCGGAATCGGTCCGGTAGTGATTTTTGGCGCAAGTAACTTTCCATTGGCTTATTCGACCTTAGGAGGTGATACCGTTTCGGCATGGGTTGCGGGCTGTCCGGTAATCGTAAAATCACATCCTATGCATGCAGGAACTGGTGAGTTTGTTAGTAGATGTATCGTTGAAGCTATAAGAAAATCGGGAATGCCTGAGGGAATTTTTTCCAATTTGAATGGAAAATCGTTTGAAGTAGGTGAGAAACTTGTTCGACATCCTTTGTTTAAGGCGGTTGGTTTTACTGGAAGCATGAAAGGCGGCAGATCTCTTTATGATCTTGCTTCCCGACGGTCGGAACCCATTCCTTTTTTTGCTGAAATGGGCAGTTTGAATCCCGTTGTTCTTTTTGACAAGTCAACAGATACGCTTTCGAAACAGGCTATCCTCCTCGCTAGAGCCGTAACAACCGATGCAGGACAGTTTTGTACGAAACCGGGGGTCATATTTGTTAATTCCAACATTTCTGAATTTTTTGTCGGGGAATTGGAATTAGCATTATCGGATTCTGCCACCCATACGATGTTGCATGAAGAATTATACATGCGCTACATCAAACGGTTGGATGAGGTAAATCAAACAAACGGTGTTCGACAGCGTAGATTTACCAAAGAAGGTGCTTTATCATTGGAGGGTGTTATTGCTATTTCGCAAACAACTATAAACTACTTATTAACCGAAGAAACTCTTCGTTATGAAGTGTTCGGTCCACATGTCTTAGTCGTTGAATACGAGGGGTTTAATGAGTTGGGAATAGCGTTAAAACAACTTGGGGGACAATTGACGATCTCAGTTTTTTGTAACGATTCAGCTCAAATAGAACAATCCTTTTTTATCCAAGTAGCCTATGATATAGCCGGGCGAGTTATATGGAATGGTGTACCGACAGGTGTAGCGGTTAATTTATCTTCAAACCATGGAGGACCATACCCCGCAACAACGGATAGCAGATTTTCTTCAGTCGGACTGGATTCGTGGAAAAGATTCGCTCGTTTCGTAACCTGGCAAGATGCTCCACAGAAAATTTTACCTGATGCGTTGAGGAACAAAAATCCACTTGGGATTGTACGAAAAGTAAATGGTAAATTGACTAATCTGAGCTGGCACTAAAGTGCGACATTAAATAAATTGATTTTAGTCATTCATTGTACACCAATCTATTTATACTTTTGTGGTCAAATTGATTCTTATGTCTGAGGAAAAAGAGAAACAATCACAGTCAAAATCTGGTTCTGGGATTTATATTTTAATTATTCTTCTTTTACTTGTTGGGTTGGGTTTCTTGGCGATGCTTTGGTCACGAAAAAACAAGGAGTTGAATGATTGTACCAATGAGAACATTCTCTTAAAGGCTGACATGTCAGGAATGAATCAGATGATGTCGGGATATGTTGACAACATGTCGAATGATATCAAAAGCGATTTCAAGAACATGTTAAAAACCTATGATGAACTCATTGAAAAAGATAAATCCAAAGCGGATAGTCTCAATATTCAGAAGCAACGAATCCTTAATTTGATGGATGATTTGGAAAGTTCCAAAAGAAATGGTCGATTAAATGCTCGAAAAATTGCTCAGATGAATCGTGAGATTGAAACTTTGCGCTCGATAATGAAAAGTTACGTTGTACAAATTGATTCGTTGAACACACTTAATGTTAAATTATCATCGGATTTGGATGAGACAAATACGAAATTGTCAGCTACTGCTCAAGAAAGAGATCAATATAAGCTCGAAGCCAAGCAAAATGCTGAACAAGTCAAAAAAGGATCGAGATTACAGGCTTTCAGTATTCAAACGGTAGGTCTCCGCATGAAGTTGAACAATACTACTGAAGTGTCTAACAAGGCGAAAAATGTAGTTCAGATTCGATCAAGTTTTACCATTTCTGAGAATCCGCTTACCGCAGCCGGACAAAAAGTGGTCTATCTTCAGGTAATTAATCCAGATGGAAAAACGTTGCAGAGCAGATCTACAAATGTCTTTCAAACTGAGGCAGGCCCCGTTTCTTTTTCTGACAAAAAGGAGATCGATTACAGAAATCAGCAGATTGATATGTCTATTTATTACGATTTTAAAGAAGAAGAGCCTGTAAAAGGCAACTATAATGTAAAGATATATTGTGAAGGCCATTTGATTGGTTCGGATACATTCACATTAAAATAATTCAATTTTAACCTAAGTAATGGTAAATATATTTATAGCTAATTTGGATTGGGAGATCACTTCTGACGATTTACGAACTACTTTCTCGACGTTCGGGGGAGTTGGTTATGCTCATGTAGTATATGAAAGAGACACGAAGCGTTCCAAAGGATACGGGTATGTTGAAATGGAGAACACTGACCAAGCAATTAGTGCTATTCAAGCTTTGAATGGCATAGAAGTAAATGGGCGCAGATTGGACGTAAAAATAGCATCCCCTAAAGCAAATCGACCTCCAAAAAAGGAGGTTAAGCCAAATAGGCCGTTGCAGAAAAAGTTCCTCGAGAATAAAGCACACCATTATGGCGATAGTCGAAATAGAAGTGCGGCCAATAGAACATACGGCAAGATAGACTAAATTACAAACATCATTTTAAACTATCCTAAATGTCAGCCATCGACCAGGGACACGTAACATTTACAATTGATGCTAAAGGCATTGGGACCATTGAGTTTGGTCATCCTTTGAGCAATTCTCTTCCGGGTAAAATTCTTCAGAAACTTGCCGATACAATAACCGAGCTTGGAGCCGATAAAACGGTAAAAGTGATTATTATTCGCTCATCAGGTGATAATGCATTTTGTGCCGGGGCAAGTTTTGATGAGTTGATTTCTATTGGGAATCTGGATGAAGGTAAGATGTTCTTTTTGGGTTTTGCGAACGTAATAAATGCATGTAGAAAGATTCCGAAATTTATTATTGGACGAGTTCACGGAAAAGCTGTTGGTGGCGGGGTTGGACTGGCATCTTCGGTAGACTATTGTTTTGCTACCTTGAACGCGGATATTAAATTATCAGAGTTAGCAGTTGGGATAGGGCCATTTGTAGTTGGACCTGCAGTAGAACGTAAAATTGGCTTGTCTGCGATGAGCGAGTTAGCCATTAACGCTGCGGAATGGCGTAATGCGGAATGGGCAAGGAAGAAGGGGCTGTACGTTGATACATTTGAGACGGAAGAAGAGATGGATCATGAAATTATCAAACTGGCTGATCGTTTATCAGGCTCAAGTCCTGAGGCGATGGCCGAATTGAAAAAGGTATTTTGGCAGGGAACGGAGCACTGGGATAAACTTTTGCCAGATCGCGCAGGCATCAGTGGTCGGTTAGTGCTGAGTGAGTTTGCTAAAAATGCCATTAATTCCTTCAAGAAAAAGTAAGGTCATTTTTTTGGTGTTGGCGCTAATGTATCGTTCAGCACTTCCCTTGGAAAAATTCAATTAGTGCTCTGTATATCCAATAGTCGTCTCTTTTGATTTGAACTTATCCTAAAGTGAGAAACTCAAGTGTCAACGCATAAGATTACTCCCTTTTTTATTACGTATATTTATTTGTGGTCGAAAATGAATATGGAGAGGCGCACAAGTGAAAAGACATCCGGATTTAGGCGGTATTCAGTTAGAATGTGCGTCATGTCTATTAAGTTTGCCGTCAGCATTGGAGATGGGCTGTTAAACTATTTCTATATTTGAAATGGTATAACAATGGATCACAAACTCGTAATAAAAAATAGTAAAGAGGGTAGATTTGAAAAAATTTACTTCTTGCATGGTGAGGAAGCTTATTTCATTGACCTAATAACAGATTCAATTATCAAAAATGCGTTAGAAGATCATGAACGGGACTTTAATCAAGTTATTCTTTATGGCAAAGAAGCCGAACCTTTGAGTCTTATTTCTGAATTAAAGGGTTATCCAATGATGGGGCAACGAAAGTTGGTTGTATTGAAAGAAGCTCAAGAATTTCGTCACCTTGAACAGTTAGAGTCGTATTGTGAGTCCCCTTCCGAGGCTACCATTTTTGTAATTAACTACAAATACAAAACTTACGATTCTAGGAAAAAGATTGTCAAAGCAGTAATGAAGAATGGATTATTGTTCAAATCTGACAAAGTCAAAGAATACCTCATGAATGACTGGGTTAATGCGCAAGTTAAGGCAGCGGGTTACTCTATTTCATCTAAGGCATGTTCTTTATTGATAGAATTTGTTGGTAATGATTTAGGCAGGATTGTAAATGAGATCGAAAAATTATCAATAATTCTAGAAAAGGGCACAGCTATTAACGACGTTCATATTGAGGAAAATATTGGAATATCAAAGGATTACAACGTTTTTGAATTAACCAAGGCATTATCGCAAAGAGATTTATTCAAGGCACTCAAAATTGTTGATTATTTTGATCACAACCCAAAGGCTACGGACATGGTCGTGGTTGTTGCGAGTTTATTTAAATTTTTTAGTCAATTAATGCACATACATTTTCTTCCGAATAAGTCAAAGGAGTTTGTTGCAAGTTCTCTTAAAGTCCATCCCTACGCTGCAGGAGAACTCATTACCGCTTCGCGTAATTTCAATCCAAAATCGCTCGCAAGAAACATCGAGTTACTTCATCACTATGATCTTAAATCAAAAGGGGTGGGTAGCACCGGAGCGATTGAAAATGGAGATCTGATGCGAGAAATGGTATTTCAATTGATTCAATAATGGCGTCTTTTTTTGATCCCAAGATAAGTAGCTTAGATAAATTCTTCCAATTAACTGAGGAAGAATCAAGACATATTTGTCGTGTGCTTCGTCTGAAGGATAACGATTTAATAACACTACTAGATGGTAGAGGGCGTTCGTTTTCTTGTTCGATTGCAAAGGCTGATCCCAAAAAGTGTGTTGTTAAAATAAATCGATTTACAGAAGACCCAAGACTTCAGTTTGACCTTCATTTGGCTGTTGCTCCTACCAAGAATATAGATCGGATTGAATGGTTTGTTGAAAAAGCGACCGAAATTGGGATTACAGAATTCACGTTTATTCAATGTCAAAACAGCGAAAGAAATAAAATGAATGAAGAAAGAATTCGGCGTATATTAGTTTCAGCAATGAAGCAGTCCAAACGTACATATTTGCCAATATTTAGGGGGCTTACCTCCTTTTCGGATTTCGTGAAAAGTCGAACTAATGGATGCATTGCTTATTGTGGAGAAGGTGATAAAATGACTTTGGATGCATCTTTCAAATTAACAAGTTGCCCCATTTTAATTGGACCGGAAGGAGATTTTCATCCAGAGGAAGTTAATCTGGCTCTCAATCAGGGGTATAAAATAATCACCCTGGGAAAACATCGGCTACGCACTGAAACAGCTGCTTTAGTGGCTTGTGTTCAAGCTGCTGCAATAATCGAACATTCCAAATGATAAAAATCTTTAAATTGGTAATACTCATATTTCTCCAAGTGCTTCATATTCAAGCCCAGGGGACATATCAATTGGCCGTGCTTAAGTACAACGGAGGAGGGGATTATTATGCTAATCCAACCGCTCTTCCCAATCTCATATCTTTTTGTAATCAAAATTTAAATACTAATATATCCAGAGATGTCCCCTATGTTGAGGTTGGTAGCCCTGATTTATTTCTTTATCCATTCGTTCATATGACTGGACACGGAAACGTAGTTTTCTCGGCAGCGGAAGCAGAGAATCTTAGGAATTATCTACTGGCAGGAGGATTTCTTCACATTGATGACAACTATGGTATGGATGAGTTCATTCGTGTGGAATTAAAAAAAGTGTTTCCGAATAATAATCTGGTGGAATTGCCTTTCAATCATCCCATATTTCATCAAAAATACAATTTTAACGGACTTCCGAAGATTCATGAGCATGATGGTAAAAGACCTCAGGCTTTTGGAATACTGGAAAATGGTCGACTTATTTGTTTGTACAGCTATGAAACGGATCTTAGCGACGGTTGGGAAGATCCGCAAGTTCACAATGATCCTCCCGAGAAGAGGAAAGAAGCACTTCAGATGGGGGCCAATATTTTAATGCATGCGTTCCTTAAATGAGTTAATTAAGTTTATTGCACTATTCTCAGAATGCTTCACTCAAAATACTCATAATTTGGAAAAACCATTAGGTAACGTTTAAAGTGCTTTTATTTTTTTAAAATTCGTTTGTCAATAAAAATAGAAATTCTATCTTTGCACCCCAAATTAGGGTTATTGTCTTATTTTAATTTAGTACTAATTGTGAATACATTAAGTTACAAAACCGTTTCCGGCAACAAGGAAACCGCTGAAAAAAAGTGGTTTGTTGTTGATGCAGAGGGCCAAACTGTTGGTCGTCTTGCTAGCAAGGTGGCGAAAATTATTCGTGGTAAACATAAAACGAATTACACGCCTCATGCTGACTGCGGAGACAACGTTATCGTGATTAACGCAGGAAAGGTCTCTTTTTCCGGAACGAAGCTTGTAGATAAGGAGTATGTTCGGTACACTGGTTACCCGGGAGGACAACGCACTACCTCAGCTCAGGAAATGCTTCAGAAACATCCGGAAAGACTCATCGAAAAGGCCGTTAAGGGAATGTTGCCAAAAAACAAGTTGGGAAGAGCCCTTTTTACTAACCTTAAAGTATATTCAGGGTCTACGCACAAACAGGAAGCACAGAAACCCGAGGCACTTAATCTTGACTCATTCAACTAATTAGCATGGAAGTAATTAATACACTTGGTAGAAGAAAAACGTCGGTTGCACGTGTGTATCTTACTAAAGGTACAGGTAAGGTAATCGTGAACAACAAAGATTACAAGGTGGCCTTTCCGATTGCGGTTTTGCAATCCAAGATTGAACAGCCTTTCTCTCTAACAAATACTTCAGGTCAGTTTGACGTGAAAGTTAACGTTTTTGGTGGTGGCATCAACGGTCAGGCTGAGGCAATTCGTTTGGGCATCTCTCGTGCACTTGTTGAGGTGGCTGAAGAAAATAAAACACTTTTGAAAGCTGAAGGTTTAATGACGCGAGATCCTAGAATGGTTGAGCGTAAAAAGCCGGGACAACCAAAAGCAAGGAAGAAATTCCAGTTTTCCAAACGATAATATTTTTTGGCGATTGTTTCGTATCCAAACTTCAGAGTACCCTTCGATCCAATCGAACCCTCTGTTTGTTGAAGAAATACAAAGCCTGTGTCTGCCAATTGGTAGGGAATGTAAACAATAATAATTAAGAAAAATGTCAAAAGTAAACTTTGAAAATTTATTAGAAGCAGGTGTCCATTTTGGACACTTGAAAAGAAAATGGAATCCGGCAATGGCGCCATACATTTTTGAAGAGAAAAAGGGTATCCACATTATCGATTTAAACAAGACAATTGCACATCTTGATCAAGCATGTGCTGCAATGAAACAAATTGCAAAGTCAGGAAAAAAGGTTCTTTTTGTTGCAACTAAAAAACAAGCAAAAGAAATCGTAGCACAGAAATTATCCGAGGTAAATATGCCTTTCGTTACGGAACGTTGGTCGGGTGGGATGCTTACTAACTTCCAGACTACAAGAAAATCGATACGTAAAATGTCTTCCATAGATAAGATGAAGACTGATGGAACTTGGGTTACATTAAATAAGCGCGAGCGTTTGTTTAAGACACGTCAGCGCGAGAAACTGGAGAAAAACTTTGGATCAATCGCAGACATGACGCGTCAACCTGCGGCCATATTTATTGTTGATATTCTGAAAGAGCATATTGCATTAAATGAGGCAAAGCGTTTGAATATCCCCACCTTTGCAATGGTAGACACAAACTCAAATCCCAAATTGGTTGATTTCCCTATACCTGCAAATGATGATGCTACTAAATCAATATCCATCATTCTGGATGCGATTTGTGGATCAATCAAAGAGGGATTGGAAGACCGTAAGAACTTAAAAGGTTCTGACAAAGAAGAAGATGTAAAAGCTGATAAGGTGATAAACGCCGAAGTGGCTGAAGGAACTAATGAATAATTAAACTTAAATATCCATGGCAATTACAGCTACAGATGTAAATAAATTACGCCAGCAGACAGGCGCTGGAATGATGGACTGCAAAAATGCACTTGTTGAAGCGAACGGCGATTTTGAAGTGGCAGTTGATATTCTTCGTAAGAAGGGTCAAAAGATAGCCGCGAAGAGAGGCGAGAATGAAGCACGAGAGGGTTTAATTATAGCTCAGGCAACTACGGATGCCAAAGCGGGAGTTATCGTAACTTTGAATTGTGAAACGGACTTCGTAGCGAAAAATGATGGTTACCGCGCTTTAGTTCAATGGATTGTTGATATCGCCTTAAAAAATATGCCATCTTCTGTTGAAGAATTAAAGTCATTGAAATTCGATGATAAACTTACGGTTGACGAAAAAATAACTGAGCAGATTGGTGTCATCGGCGAGAAGCTCGATTTATCCGGATATGCAACAGTTAAAGCAGACAAAGTAGTTGCATACAATCACCCTGGTAATCAATTGGCTACCCTTGTAGGATTGAACAGCTCATCGGAAGCCGCTGAAGATGCAGGTAAACAAGTAGCAATGCAGGTAGCTGCGATGAACCCGATTGCGCTAAACAAAGATGGAGTCGATGCACGTACCATTGAGCGAGAGATTGAAGTTGGTAAGGAATTGGCTATACAAGAAGGCAAGCCTGCTGATATGGCTGAGAAGATTGCACAGGGGCGCCTAAATAAGTTCTTTCAGGAGAATACTTTGCTGAGTCAGGCATTTGTTCGTGACAACAAGGTAACAGTGGAGCAATTTCTTGGTTCTGCTGAGAAAGGGCTAACAGTTCTTGATTTTAAAAGATTCTCTCTAAGTTAACAGAGAAATGAAAATAAGAAGGCTATCAATTATTGATAGCTTTTTTTTTACAACTAAATATTACAGACACGCAGCTATGAAATACAACAGGATTCTTTTGAAATTGAGTGGAGAGTCGCTCATGGGTGATAGGCAGTTTGGGATTGATAACAATCGTCTCTCAGAATATGCAAAACAGATTAAAGAGGTGCATAAACTTGGTGTAGAGATTGCCATTGTAATTGGCGGTGGAAATATTTTTAGAGGAGTACAAGCTGAAGAAGGGGGGATGGATCGAACGCATGGTGACTATATGGGGATGCTTGCAACAATGATAAATTCCATGGCGCTTCAGTCAGCGCTGGAGTCTGAGGGTATTAAAACGCGACTTCAATCTGCTATTGAAATGAAAGAGATTGCTGAACCATACGTTCGACGCAGGGCTGTTCGTCATTTAGAGAAGGGACGCGTAGTCATTTTCGGCGCCGGTACAGGAAATCCATTCTTTACAACTGATTCTGCTGCTTCGTTAAGAGCCATTGAAATCAATGCAGACGTTATACTCAAGGGTACAAGAGTGGATGGTATCTATACAGCTGACCCTCTCAGGGATCCGGATGCGGTCAAATATGAATCAATTACGTTTGATGACGTTTACAGAAAGGAATTGAAAGTCATGGATATGACTGCCTTTACATTGTGTAAAGAAAATAATCTGCCTATAATCGTATTTGATATGGATACGATGGGAAATCTCAAGAAGTTGGTACGAGGTGAACTGGTTGGAACAATTGTGACTAATTAGAAAATGCTATTTTTGGCAAAATCTTTTAACGATGACAGAGGAGTTACAACTGATTTACGATGAATTCAGGTCTACCAACCAGAAGTCGATCGGGCATTTTGAAAATGAATTAATAAAAATACGTGCAGGGAAGGCGAGTCCTGCAATGCTTCATGGGGTTATGGTCGAATACTATGGTTCACCAACTCCTATTCAGCAAGTAGCTAATATTTCAACTATTGACGCTCGGACGATTACTATTCAGCCGTGGGAAAAAAATGTGCTCAATGATATAGCAAAGGGAATTATCAATTCCAATCTTGGATTTGCCCCTCAGAACAACGGAGAGGTGTTGATTATTTCCGTACCTCCCTTAACTGAAGAACGAAGGCGTGAATTAGTTAAGAAGGCTAAGGGTGAAGGTGAACAAGCTAAGGTAGGTATCCGAAATAATCGAAAAGATGCTCTAGATATGTTGAAAGACCTTAAAAATGAAGGTTTATCAGAAGATATTTTTAAGGATGCGGAAAATGAAATACAACAAATCACGAATTCATTTTCTAAGAAAGTAGATGATTTACTTGAGCAAAAAGAAAAAGAAATCATGACTATTTGAATTAAAAAGGATCAATAGGGTTCTTTTATCATTTTACCAGGATTTCAACTCTTCGGTTGGACTGTTCTTCGTAGGAGAATTTTGGCTCTGCATAAATAGGTCGGGTATTCCCGTAACCGACGGCTGTCATTCTGTTTTTGTTGATGCCGTTTTCAATAAGATATGTCATTACTCGTTTTGCTCGAACCTCTGACATTTTTTGAGCAGATAAGTTATTTTCTCCCATCAGGAAAACATGTCCTTGTATTTCAATGTTTACCTCTGAATTGAGGGCTAAAAAGTCTCTGAGTCGCCTTAATTTTGGTTCTGAAGCAGGCAGAATCTCACTGGCGCCAGGCTTAAATTCAATCTCCTCAATCTGTATGCTTTTGCCTTTGGCGATGGGGTCTAGATTAAAAATCACCTCTTGGTCGGCAGTAGATATTATTTTAACTTCTTTATCCATAAAGAAATACCCTTCTGATTCACAACGAACTGTTATTTTACATGGTCTGGGTGGAGTGAGAAGGAGGTCGCTGCATTGATATAATCCGGCAATTTGCTTATTGTCTTCAATAGTAAACTTTGCTCCTATCGGAGAATTTGTGTTTTTATCACGAGCTAGAAAACTTAAGGTAGGGGCGAAGTCGTCATTTCTGTTATCGAGTATTTTTTGTTCTTTTAACGCATCCTCTTTTGAAAAAGTTATGTGTTTGAAGTTAAAGTTAAGTTTTAATACAGACTTCTTTTTTTCTAAGGTGGTAAATGCTACCATGATCTTTTGTCCTGAAAGCAATTGCATTGGATAAAGCTTCCCTTCGGAAACATTTGAATCTAAGCCTACAATTTGTTGATCTTTCCCGTTATACAATCGTTTGATCTCGGCTGTACCCTTAGTTAGTTCAGCGCAGACATCGCCTTTGGTTTCCTCGAAGACGATCATTTGAAGAAAATTCTGATTGATTTCCGCCTCAAAAGTAACGACTCCGTCTTCATCGGCTATGAAGGATATCCAAATTACATTATTGGCGGAAATAGCAGTTAAAGAGGGGTAGTTGGATAGGTCATCAATATAGCCGGGTTTTCCGGTAAACTGGATGGAGTAATTACCGGACTTAAATAGATTAACCGCTCCTTCGCAATCAGCAATAGATTCAGACTGCGTTTTCTGAGCCTGAAGATGAATCGAAATGCTAAACAAAATAAGTAATATGCTTATGAAGCGCCTGTTCATTGGTTTATAAATATAAGTACTATTCTCGAAACGTATCAATTAGAAATGGGGATATGGTAAATACAAGTAACGTGTTTTCAATTTCGATTAACCAAAATTGATAATGGATGAGTAATTCACCATAGGACTATGAAATGAATATATCCTTTCACTTTATTATATGCATAGTTTCAATGTCCCTTTAGCTTGAATCCGAAGCAACAAGGAATTTTTTCCGGCGTAGATCTCTTTTAGTCGAAAGATTTCGGCAGTACCTTGAAGTAAAACACCCTTTGTGAGTTCGCTATTGAGTTGCTGTTTCAGATTCTTTTTCATCATTTCCATGTGAGGGGTAATATCAAAAACTACTTGATCTCGTATTTTATTGGTGATCTGATCATTAAATAGCCATTTTGCTGATTTTAAAAGAAGATTCTTACTTTCCAGATCGAAGGTCAAATCAGGAAAAGAAATGGTCTGGTTTTCACTATTGAATTTCGGAGTACCGATAAAGTAAATTACACCACTTTTTTTGCCGTCAAACTCGAGTTTGAACTGCAACTTATTGTTGGAGGCACCATGAACTTCAAGTTTTTTGAAGATTACCTTATTGTTCTTAATTGTAATATATTGATTAAGAATGGCTCTGTTAATGATGGAGCTTAATGAATCGTAGTTAGCAATCGCGTCCAACTCAATGTCGAACCCTTCGATATTTTTATAGTTGGAAAGGAGAGGAAGTGCTGTTTTCTTTTGAAGAGGTTTTTCTAGAGTAAAGACCGGTTGAACGGTTAGGTTTAGATCTACGTTTGCAGCATTTTTTTCAAATTGAATAGCACTCAATGACAGTTCTTTAGGTTGCAAGTTTAAAAATCCATAACCTCCGATATTAGATGGTTCAGCAACTAAATTCCAGACTTCCTCGAGCTGAGATTTAATATCGATGGAGGCAATCTCCTTATCTATCGTTTTTTCAAGATTTTTTAACACGCCGGTGACTTCTTTACGCAGTGTAGATGTGGCATCATAGCTAAATACCGTAATTTCGCACGGGTCGAGTGTTTCAAATTTCTTAAGATTGGTTTTCGTTTTGAATTTCAAGTCGGGTGTGATTGTAAAATTAGTAGAATATCCGACGGACACTCGACGCATGGGTTCTCCTACACCACAACTCGCGTAGACGCGAGGAACGATACAATTCCCAGTACGATTAAAAATTGCGGTGCATTCGGGACAATAATTAAGATTAAGCGAATATTTCCCGTCCACTTCAAAATACATTACATCTCCTTTGCCCTCAAATTCAATCGGATTGCGAATGAATTTATAGGAATAACTAACTCCTTCGCAGTTTTCTTCCTTACCAATAAACGATTCGGGAAGTGTTTTTTCGACTTCATTGAAATAGGGTTGTAGATTTATTCTAATCGGCAGGTGTATTGATGATTCTCTTTGTTTTACGGCAGGTATATCTTGAACATTAATTGAAGGAGTTACCGCCTCAAGTCGTGTTTTGCATGAATAAGCCAGCATGGCAAATAGTAAGGGCAACAATTGACGGGTCATTATTTAAATATTCTTTAAATGAGGAGTTCAGGGGTGTTTTCCATAGTTAAAAAAATATATCATTTTTTCCAAGGCACGCGCCCTATGGCTTTGTGTATTCTTTTGATGAAGAGTCATTTCTGCGAAAGTTCGTGTTTCATTCTCAGGAATGAAGATTGGGTCATAACCAAAACCATCTGAACCTGATCCAACTCCAGCTATTTGCCCTTCCACAATACCATCGAAAAAATGATATTTTCCATTCCAATTAAGAGCTATGCTGGTCCGGAAACGTGCGCGGCGGTCCGATACTCGGGATAATTTTTTGAGAAGCAGATCGATGTTTGCCTGTGGGTCTTTTGTTGGTCCTGCATAACGTGCAGAATATACACCAGGAGCCCCATTTAGTGCATAAACTTCAAGCCCAGTGTCATCTGCGAAACAGTTTAATCCGAAGCGTTTATAAATGCAGGATGCTTTTAACAGTGCATTTCCTTCAAGTGTTCCGGCAGTTTCGGGTATATCTTCAAGATACTGCATGTCTTTTAGGTTAAGCAGCTCGATATGACTAGGTAACAAGGATCGAATCTCCCTTGTTTTGTTTTCATTATGACTTGCAAAGATGAGTTTCATTTTTTTATTTGAAAAAGTTGGTCATAACTGACTTTATTGGCTTCTACCGAATACTTATGACGCACGGTTTCTTTGCCATTTTTTCCAAGTTTTTTTCTGAGATGAACATCTTGAATTAATAATTCTAATTTTTCTTCCCATTCCTCTATTGAAGATACTAGATAACCATTTTTTCCATGTTCAACAATTGTGGTATTAACACCAACAGGAGACATAAGGGTGGCCATTCCAAGTGACATGTATTGTAATCCTTTAAATCCACATTTTCCCTCGGACCAAATGTCGTGTTGAAGAGGCATTACGCCAATTTGAATACGTGAAAGATCTTTAATTTCCGTTTCTTTGTTCCATTTAACGTAACGTAGCGAACGGAGATCGTAACCGGGATCTTCATTAGAAATAACCATAAATTCAAAGTTATGCCGAGTTTCTAATTTTTTCAGAACAGGGATGAGTTCTTCTAAATAGCGCATAGTCGTGTGTGAGCCTGTCCAACCAATAACTAAGGGTTGCGCTATATGGTTAACTTCAAGATTATGATGATGATCCGTGTCGATGGTTGTTGGAATGATGATGACATTTGAATTAAACCGACGAGCATAACTTGCTAAGTATTCATTTCCTACTGAAATGGTATGGGCCCATTTCATGCAATAGTTCACTTTCCAATATGCCTTAACCCAGTGAAAATGTGAGTTGGTCTCACTATAGTTTGGTAACCAAACAGCATCATCAAAATCATAGATGTATTTTCTTCTCAAGATCTTTGCAATGATCCATTCAAAAATGGGGGGGCCAATATGTGCCACTTCGCGGTGAATGAACAAGTGATCAGCCTTATACAGCTTAAATAGTAACCCAAAGCGTTTAAGAAAGCAATACGTTACTTTTAATGATTTAATCAGATACTTACCTTCTTTGTATAGTGTTTGCCAAGTCTCATAATCATAGAAAGGATATACTTCCAACTCGAAATCCTGCTGACGAAGGTGATAGAAGTACTGTTCGAACCTGAATCGTTGAGATGGCGCACTACCCTCGGGATAGGGTACCAGGAAGTAAATTTTTTTTGTCATCCTTCACAAAGTTAGGAACCTCTCAATTTATTTTGAATTAAATGACCATAAACAGTAGCGTAGCTTTCAACTCCCGACTCCAGACTATAAAATTCGTTCGCTCCTCTAATTGTTTCTGTCTTGTTAAAGGAGCTCCAGAGTCTTTGAAATATATCCAAAGGAAATTGACCAAGATCAGACAATACAATTCCGCTTCTATAGGTATTAACCACTCTTGCCGTATCTCCAACTCCGTCATTGCAAATGAGCGGGATACCCATAGCCATTAATTCACCTTGCTTTGTTGGAGAGGAAGCCTTTTTAGAATAGGCCGGTAGGATGAAAAAGACCGAAATATCAAAAAGTGAAATGTAAGTTGGCACTTCGGTGTGCATGCAACTTTCAATTAACAAGTCACTTTCTTTTATTCCTATTGATCTTGCTTGAGATCTTATGCGTTCAGGTGGATCTCCGGTTAAGAAAAGAAAGCGCAGAGACGTATTTAGTGTGTGAAGGGATTTAAATAACTGAAGCATTTCTTTGAGCATGTACCATGTACCGATAGAGCCTACGTACCCCAGAATTTGATCATCGGGTTGAATGCCTAATTTTTTTCGCAAGTTATCCTGTTCTGATAATTGAACCTTACTAGGATCAAATAAGCTTAAATCCGCACAGCATGGAATTACTTTGATTTTTTCTTCGTTGATACCCGGAGAAAGATGTTTAACAATTTCATCTTTTCCGCTGTAGGTGAGAGAAATGACGTAATCAGCTTCGTTAAGGAAGACTATTTCTTTTTGTTTGAAATACTTGTAAATAGTTCTGTATAAGCGTTTTTTGAGATTCCATATTTTGCCGTCTACACGCTCATCAGCCCAAAATCCGCGCATGTCGAATAAGAATTTTAAGCCGAAAGTTTGCTTTAATCGCAGTCCGACAAGTGCCGATAGGTAGCTCCTGCAATGAACGATTGAAAAGGCGTGTTTGCGATGAAGTTTCAAGGACAGTGTTCGCATTTTTCTTATGTCGAACATGGTCGAAAGGATAGGCGGATTTTTGGTGTACATAATCGGATGCCACGTAATTCCAGATTCCAAACAAATGAGCTCTATTTCCTTCTTACATTTCTGGTAAAGAACTGACTTTTCGAAACTAATCAGATGAAACACATATCCTTTTTTTGAAAGTTCTCTCAAATAAGGAAGTACTTGTGATTGTCCCAGAGGATCAGTCATTCCATCATAAGAAAGGTACAGTATGTTTGTTTTTTTACTCAACTTCTTCATTTATTGAACAAGGAACAAGGATGATACAATACTATTCTTATCTCGCTTCTTTGCTCAGTTCGGGAAGCTCACTGCAAGCTTTGCTCCTTGTTCTTTGTTCTTTATTCCTTGTTCAGTTTGGCAAGCTCACTGCAAGCTTTGCTCCTTGTTCTTTGCTCCTTATTCCTTGTTCAGTTCGGCAAGCTCATTGCAAGCTTTGCTCCAATCACATCCACTTGTCATACCACATTTCAAACATGAGTAAATACCAAATCTTCAGATCAAATTCTTTTTTATCGTTCAGAAAATCAGATTTTAACTTGGAGACATATGATGGAGAAAAAATCCCTTCACTTTCAATACGTTCATTTGATAAGTAAGTTTCCAACAGTGGTCTTAATTCTGTTCGTAACCAATCTGCTATAGGAATAGCAAATCCCATTTTTGGTCTGTCCATTATTTCTTTTGGAACGTAGCGGTGAACGATTTGCCGGAGAAGATATTTTTTGACACCGTTACGGTATTTATATTCGTCAGGGATCTGTGCCGCCCATTCTATAATATGTTGATCCATGAATGGTTCTCTGCCTTCTAGACTTGCGGTCATTGTCGCTCGATCAACTTTTTGAAGGATGTCATCCACCATGTAGGTTGAATAGTCTATGGCCATCATGTAAGCTAAAGGGGTGTAAAATGGTGCTTTGAGTTCTTTCGACTGATACGCTGTTTTAGGAATTTCAAATTGAAGCTGAATAAGTTCATTGAGCTGCTCCGTTGAGAATTGGGTGCTTAAGCTACTCATGATTTTTTCGGGCGAAGGATCGCGAAGAATACCTTTGAGTTTTTCATATCGGTTATGAAAATTGTATTTGTTCCTTAAAATAGGAATGCGATCTGCAGAAATATTGTCCATGCTTTTGGCCATCATTTTTCTTATGGAGGTTGGCATCGAGGCAATTCGTTTCCCATGACGCATGAGGTAATCATAGCGGTTGTAGCCTGCGAAGATTTCGTCTCCACCATCCGCACTTAAAGCTACTGTGACATCTTTGCGCGCCATAAGACTGACTAGTGTCGTTGGTATGGCACTACTGTCTCCGAAAGGTTCATCGTAATGGAAAGGCAAGCGTTCAACCAGTTCCAAAGCTTCTTTTTGAGTGCAAGCGATTTCAGTATGTTCCGTCCCCAACCGGGCGGCGATTTCTTTTGCAATTGGTGCTTCGTTCAAGCCGATATCAGGGACCGAAATCGTAAATGTCTTGAGTTTGTCGGTTCGATCCTTTTGAATGAGAGCGGTCACGGAAACACTGTCATAACCCCCGCTTAGAAATACACCAACAGTCACATCAGCCACCATACGGTAGTTAAAAGCTTCAGAAAGTATGTGTTCTGTCTTATCCGTCAATTCTTTTTCAGAAAGATCAAGCTTAGGACGATTGTAGGAATCGTAGACATTCCAGTATTGTATTTCTTCAGTTTTTTGAGAAATTAAGTTGTAAATCAGGTAGTGTCCTGGACGCAATTTTTGACAATGCTTGAAAATACAATGAGGAGCAGGAATGTTTCCAAATTGCATAAATGTTGCTATCGCTGAAGTATCGAGTTCTTTTTCGAAACCGGGGTGTGAATGAAAACTTTTTAACTCTGACCCGTAAAGTAATAATCCTTTTTTCTGATAGATAAACAAGGGTTTCACGCCAGCACGATCACGGGCTAAAAATACTTTTTGATTCTTTGTATCCACTAGGACGATTGCGAACATCCCTCTGAATCGATCCAGACATGTAGGTCCCCATTCTGCGAAAGCGTGCAAAATCACCTCTGTATCGGAATTTCCGGAAAACACATGCCCGATTTTTTCAAGTTCTACTCTGATTTCCTTGTAATTGTAGATCTCTCCATTAAATGTGATCCAGTAATGCATCCAATTCATAGGTTGTTTACCGAAATCGCTTAGATCGATGATAGAAAGACGGCGGTGACCTAAACCAATTTTGGTGTCTCCCAATTGAAATTCTTGAGAGGATCCTCCATCGGGACCACGATGATAAAGGGTTTCAGCCATCAGGCTGGCTGTTCCATCCTGTGTTTTTGAAAGATGATCAATATACCCAGCTATCCCGCACATGTTACGAAGATACGCTTAAATTAAGATAACAACTGATGACTTGAGGTCATTTCGTAATTTCGCTCTATGAAGGAAACGGTAGCATATCTGAATAGTAATGATGGACGAAGTCTTTTGGCTTTAGGAGAAACTGATCGCGTTCGTGTGTCCGGTCCAAATAGCATTGAGGATTTTGAATTATTCCTACTTCGTACAGAAGGAAAATATCGTTTTGGTGTTTTGAGTTATGAATTCAAAGAAGCACTGCACGGACTTACTAGTCGTAATGAAGATATACTTAGTGTGCCTGATCTCATTTTTTGGGTTCCTGAATGTGTTGTCCGGATGGATCACGAAACGATTACTTTTTTGCAGGGTGAAAAATCAGAACTGATTTTAGAGAAAATTAATGTGATTTTGGAAGAGGAAACAAATACAAATTATCATCAATATGACTTCCGTTTTGAACCAAAACTTAGCAGAAAGGAATACGTTGAGAAGGTCATAGAACTAAAAAAGCATATTCAGCGCGGTGATATTTATGAGGTAAATTTCTGTCAGGAGTTTGTAGCTTCTGAAGTGAACATACGAAATCTTTGGGACACCTATTTCAAATTAAACAGTTTAACACATGCTCCTAATTCAGCCTTCATTAACGTAGATGAATTTGCCATTTTTTGTGCTAGTCCGGAGCGCTTCCTTAAAAAGGAGGGTTCGCGCCTCATAACTCAACCGATAAAGGGAACAGCACCCCGCTCTTCAGATCCTAAAAAAGACGATGACTTAAGAGAAGCACTTAGAAATGACCCTAAAGAGTTATCGGAGAACGTGATGATTGTTGATTTGGTTAGAAATGATTTGTCGCAGGTCGCAAAGAAACAATCTGTGCATGTAGAGGAACTTTGTGGTGTTTATTCATTCCAAACTGTTCACCAAATGATTTCTACAATTTCCTGTGAACTGGAAGAAGGTGTTGGTATGACAGATCTGTTGAAGGCAACATTTCCCATGGGTTCAATGACAGGAGCTCCAAAGATTCGAGCCATTGAATTGATAGATGAAAGTGAGAATTTTAGACGTGGTTTTTACTCAGGGTCAATTGGTTATTTCGGGCCTAACAACGATTTTGACTTTAATGTAGTCATTCGATCCATGATTTACAATTCAAAGAAACAAGTTCTTTCATGTGCCGTTGGTAGTGCTATTACTATCAATTCTGACCCAATCAAAGAGTTTGAGGAATGCCAAATTAAGATCGGACAAATCATGAGAGGTATCAATGATTGATTTTTCAAAACTCATAGACTCTTTTCTTGAAAAACAGCCGTTCAACGGATGTTTTTTGGCTTGTTCAGGTGGAGTAGATTCGATGGTGCTACTAGATCTTCTTCTGAAAACCGGAAAAAATGTAGAGGTTCTTCATGTAAATTACGGTTTGCGCGGAGAAGCAAGTGATGCAGACGAAGCATTGATCAGAGAGGTTTGTAAAGAGATGGATCTTCCTTTGAGTGTTTTAAAGGTAAATCTGTATGAGGAATTGAAACTTAATGGTGGGAACCTTCAACAAAAGGCTCGTGAGTTGAGATACAGCTTTTTTAATGAAAGGGTAGCTCCCGGAAATGGTCTTTTCATGGGGCACCATCTCGATGATCAATTGGAAACTTTCTTTCTTGCTGTTTCGCGTGGTGGCGGAATTAGATCCCTCGCATGTATGAGCGAAAAAAAGGGGATTTATTGCCGCCCATTGCTGAGTGTATCCAAGAAAGATTTGTTGAATTATGCTAAGCAAAACAATGTTCGTTGGCGTGAAGATTCTAGTAATAGAGAGATTGATTACGCCCGAAATAGGTGGAGAAATATTTTTCTACCGTCCATTGAGAGGTCCTTTCCAAATATGGAAACGGAGGTTACTTCTCTCATAGCTTGTTTTCAGCTAAAGTTGGGGGAGATACAAACAAGGGCTAATGAATTTCTAACGTTATTTCAGCAGAGTCGGACCATACCATTTTATTGGTTTGAAATAGAAGATGGAGAAGTAGTTACCGAACTTTTACGAATACTATCCTTCTCGCATGGTTTGACAAATGAGTTAAGTAAACTTATTCGTGCAGATAAAGGGGCAAGACTTGTCATCAAACATCCACATTTTCGGTCAGTATATAGGGAGAATGATCATTTTTACTTTTCTATTGATGCTGAAACAGAACTTCCAAAGGTTGTTTCGGAGTTCGTCGATTTCCTTCCTGAACATTTTGATAAATGGATAGTTTATTTCGATGCAGATAAGATTGTAGGAGATCTTCAGCTACGCCGTTGGCGCAAGGGAGACAGAATCAAACCAATTGGTGTGAAGGGATCAAAGCGCATTTCCGATATTCTTTCTGACGCTAAAGTTCCTGCTTTTTCGAAGGGAGAACAGTTGGTTCTGCATGATGACGTAAGAATCTTGTGGTGTGTTGGTTATGCGGTTAGTGAGGAGGTGATTGCTAAGTCATATTCTCGCATACTTAAAATTAGTCTGAATTAGTCTGTTTTTTTAATAAATGGAAAAGGTGGAGGTTTCCCTAACTTAAGTGAAATGTATACGATAACTTTGCAGGCTGAAAATGAAAGAGTGTAATTAGTTACGGTAAAAAGCTGACATGATTTCCCCTCTACCGCCTGTTTTTTGTGCGCGTGTTGCGTCAGATCCTTTTTTAGGAAAGGAACTATTGAGCGCACTTGACATGGTCTCGCCTGTTTCTATTCGCATGAATCCGGGTAAAACAGCGGTTGATTTAGATGTAAAAGCTCCCGTTTCTTGGTGTAAGCATGGGTATTATCTCAATAGCCGTCCAATCTTTACTTTGGATCCTCTGTTCCATGTGGGAGCTTATTATCCTCAGGAGGCTGGCTCAATGTTGCTTGATCATGTCCTCCGTTCTTTAGATTTGCCCGATGAACCTATTATACTCGATTTGTGTGCGGCCCCCGGAGGTAAAAGCACGCTAATCTCCTCCTTTTTGAATGGGAAGGGCATGCTGGTTGCGAACGAGGTTATTCCAATGAGGGCAAAGATTCTTCGCGAGAATTTGGTAAAATGGGGAGTTACAAATACGATTGTTTCCAACAATAAACCTTCAGATTTTAAACGCCTGCCCCATTTTTTTGATGTGCTGGTTGCCGATGCTCCTTGCTCGGGTGAAGGGATGTTTAGAAAGGATAAGGAATCCAGAATAGAGTGGTCTGAGTCAAATGTTCATATATGCGCCCGCCGCCAGCAAACTATTCTGTTGGAAGCATGGGAGGCATTGCGACCAGGCGGCTATCTGATTTATTCTACTTGTACATTTAATCGTTTGGAAAATGAGGACAATGTCATTTGGATGATGGAAGAATTTGGTGCAACTATGGTGCCTTTTGAGGTTCCGGAACCGTTAATTTCGGATAGGGAGGGACTTGGGGTTTATTGTTTGCCCGGAATGACTGATAGTGAGGGATTTTATCTTGCTGTTTTGCAAAAGCCTGATGAAAAGGTTCGCCAACCAAATTTTCTTTCCGGATTAAAGGTATTTCACGATGCTTCATCCATTAAGCATTGGTTGAGCAAAGAAAACTATTCTTTTTTTCAACGGGAACAGTGGATTTACGCCTTGCCTGATTCATGCGCTAAAGAAATGTTGTTCGTTCAAACTGTCTTACACATACTCAAATTAGGAGTGACCATAGGGTTCATCGCGCGAAAAGGGGTCGTTCCGTCGGAAGAACTTGCTCTTGCCTTAGGTTTTTGTTCGACAGAAACACCATCGATTTCGGTAACTAGGGAACAGGCCTTAAACTACCTTCGGGGAGATACTTTTTTCATTGAGGGTGAAGAGGGTTGGAATTTACTGTCATATGAAAATTAAAATATAGGATGGATAAAAAAGATTGGAAATCGTTTTAATAATCATTATCCCAAAGAATGGCGGATTCGAATGAGAATCGATCTATGAGACTCTGTCCTTGCCATCTGATTTTCTGCTTATGTTTGGTCCATGTCCAACTCGGCTGTACTCATCGTTCTTCTGCAAATGTTTCTTTTGCCTTTGATGATCTCGAGGGTAAATCCACGAGGGTAATGGAGCGATATAAGTTTTTTATCGATACACCCTTTTGCACCGAAGAGGGGGTGAGCGGAGTACAAAGGCTTAGAATTTGTGGATTCAGCACATGCAAAAAGGCTAAAACTTACTGGTACAGATATCGTGCATAATTATTCTAATGTGATGTGTCGTTATGTAGGCAATCATCTGAAGAAGCTATATTTACATGGCAAGTATGCCATGGTCGATCTGAACCGTATTCGCATGACGACCCGTGGTATGAGAGACGGGGATGGTTATGTAGAATACAGGATCTACATTCCGATATTCCAAGTTAGTTAGCAAAAGGCCATGACGGGATTCGATCATTCCGGAGGATGGGGTCATACACCGGATCTTAACCAACGCAAAAATGACCTGCTCAAGGGTAAGATCGTTAATAATAACAAGCTTTATATCAGTCCACTCTGTAAAACACCCGAAGGCCTCGAAGAATATTGGATTCAATGGCAACACACGGATCTGCAGTAAATCTAAATCTTCAATTTTAGGATTTGACGCTTCGCTATTTGAAGATTTGAATTTTGCCTGCGGCGTTCAAATGCTTCGCGTTCAAGGGTTCAAATGCCTAAGGCGTTAAAAAGCGTATGGGTTAAAAATTTGAAGATTTGCAGAATGTCGGCATTGAATATAAAACACGGAGCAATTGAATGCTTTAGCTATGGTTCAAGTGTTCAAATTCTGAGTATTATTGCATATGCACAGACCACGCATTATCCCAGTTCTGTTACTTAAGGACCAAGGGTTAGTCAAATCGATTGGATTTAAAAAACATCGATACATTGGTGATCCAATGCACGCGGTTCACATTTTTAATGAACTCAAAGCGGACGAGCTTGTATTTCTGGATACACAAGCCACAAAGCAGGGTCGTTCTATTGATACAGAGTTTGTTCGTAAAGTTGGAGAGGAAGCTGATATGCCATTTGCAGTAGGTGGCGGTATCCGATCTTTAAAAACGATTCAGGAAGTGTTGAAGTGTGGGGCTGAAAAAGTAATCCTTAATACGATAGCTGTTGAAGATTCTGAGTTTGTTCGAAAGGCAGCTGATGAGTTTGGTTCGTCTTCTGTTGTTGTGTGTTTGGATGTGAAAACAACATTGTTTTCAGGGGCACGGGTTTGGTCTCATGCCGGAACACGAGCAATGAAAAAAGATCCCGTTACGTATGCTTTGCAAATGCAGGAGAATGGCGCAGGTGAACTTATTGTCCAGTCTATCGAAAGGGATGGAGCTATGAGGGGTTATGATGTTGAACTGATTCGAAGCATTTCTGAAAAAGTCACTATTCCATTGGTGGCCTTGGGTGGCGCAGGGTCTTTGGATGATATGAAGGAGGCTTATGTTAAAGGGTATGCTAATGGTTTAGCCGCAGGAAGTATGTTTGTTTATCAAAGCGCCCGACGTGGTGTTCTGATCAACTATCCGGAGGATCGGTTTAGTATTTGAGACTATTTTGTTAAGAATAACTAAAATCCATTATCAGTCTTTCGTCTTTTTGTCTTTTGTCTAATTGTCTTTCGTCTTAAAATCCTCAGATTCATCTAAAAAATTATTGAGAGTTAATTTCTGTATTATATTTGTCTAATGTTTTCTGTAAGCTACCGTCAATGTTCGCGATGCGTAATGGACACCTCTGATCCGGACATTGTTTTCAATGAACGTGGAGAGTGCAATCATTGCTCTGAATTTATTGACAAACGCTCACAACACAAATATCAGGGAAAAAAATCGGATCAGGCACTTACAGATCTGATTTCCAAAATAAAGCATTCGGCGAGGGGAAAGGATTTTGATTGTGTTGTTGGCTTGAGTGGAGGTATTGATAGTAGCTTTGCAGCATATATTGCGCGTCAGCATGGATTGCGTGTATTGGCTGTTCACATGGATAATGGCTGGAATTCCGAAGAGGCTGTTCTGAATATCAAGAATATTGCAGGAAAATTGAATGTGGAGTACGAGAGTTACGTCCTAGATTGGGAAGAGTTTAAAGATCTTCAGGTAGCTTTTTTGAAAGCATCTGTCCCCGAAGCTGATACTCCAACAGATATAGCGATTCTTTCAGCACTTCATCAGGTTGCTTCGAAGTATGGGATAAAATATATTATTAGCGGAGGTAATTTTGCCACTGAGGGGATATTACCGAAAACCTGGCACTACAACGCGAAGGACTTAACTTATTTCAATCATATTCATAAACGATTCGGAAAGAAGCGTTTGAAAAAATTCCCAACCTTTGGATTCCTTTCTGAAATGTATTATAAGTTGCTCAAGGGAATGAAGATGGTATATATTCTCAATTATGTTCCCTTCAATAAAGAGGAGGCTATGCGACTATTAGAGAAAGAATTAAGTTGGAAGTATTATGGAGGGAAGCACTACGAATCTAAATATACGGGTTTTATCCAATCTTATTACCTTTACGAAAAATTTGGGATAGACTATCGCAGAGCAACGCTTTCGTCACAAATTTGTGTGGGTGAAGTGACCCGGGAAGAGGCCTTACAAATCCTTCAAACAAAACCCTATAAGGAGGATCAAATTCGAATAGAGCAAGCTTATGTTGCCAAAAAATTGGGATTAACTGATCATGAGTTCGATCAAATACTTCAACTTCCACCTAAGCGGTATCGTGATTACCCGAATGACGAAAAGAGATTAACCTTTGTTTATAACAGCTATAGAAGGTTGTTTAAAAAAGAAAAATTGGGCTCTTTTTGATAGCCACTTCAGATTTTTGTGAAGTTCTCCAATAACTTCATTCCGAAGTCGTGGCTTTTTTCTGGGTGAAATTGAACCCCGTAGATGTTTTCCTTACTTATCGCGGAAACAAAAGTTGATTCGTAGGTTGTTTTGGTAAGAATGTCTTGTGAATTATTCGATTTAAAATGAAAGGCATGAACAAAATAAAAATCCGAGTTGTTCGGTATATCTTTTAAAATCGCGTCCTGTTTTTCAATTTTTGCGCTATTCCACCCGGTGTGTGGGACTTTGTATCGCAAGGAATCATGAACTTGCAGCTTGATTACTTCCGCATCGAACCAGCCAAGCCCTTTTGTTCCCTTAGGATCCTCACTTTCGAAACTAACATTCGCCATAAGTTGCATGCCAAGACAGATTCCGAGAATTGGTATATTGCGTTTTAGAACAGCTTCATTCAAAGCTTCTTTCAGTCCTGAATGCGCAAGATGTTCCATTGCCCGCCCAAAATGCCCGACACCTGGTAAGATTAATTTATCAGCCTTTAATATATCATTAGGTTCAGTCGTGATGTAAGAGATTACATTTAAACGATCTAGTTTACACTTTACCGAATGTAGGTTTCCCATCCCATAATTTATGATTGCGATCATGAAGTGAAGATAGTGAATTTTGGGTTCGGTGTGCCGTCATTCCTTGATATGTGTCTCGCTCCGCTCACCCCATACGGTATGGGGTTTTGGTTTCGGGATTTACACCTCCGTCAGACCAAGTATTCAGACGAATGTCTGAATGTAACGAGGCCAAGGCGAGAAATAGGAGTCGGCGTCACTTCGAGTGTTCCCGACTTAGTGTAGGGAATGTGTCGAGAAGTGATGCTAAGCGCTCTACTTGTACTTTCCGCGAATACTTTTCAACTCCCTGTGAATTACAGACAATTTCTCCTTTTTCTTCAAATTCCTGATAAAGGAATTCCAAGGATTCTTTCAAATGCTGTTTGTCCGAAATCACTATGCCTGAATTCGTTTCGATTAAAATTTGGGCTTGAATGTTTTTGTTATCAGAAGGGGATTCTTGAATGTTGTAATATAGTTTTTTTAGATCTTCTGCTTCGGGTTCATTTGTAAAACACAAGATAATTTTTCGTTTTATTCCTAGGTAATCATAAATTTTTGTTCCCGTATAACCATAGTAATTGAAAAGTAACATCACATTGTTTCTTGCCAGAATGGGCAATAGTTGATGATTTGGAATCCGGGATGTAATAGTCACATTAGGAGTGAGTTGAGGCAAATGTTCCTCCAGATACGAGGTTATTTCACTTGGGTTATTTATGCCGTAGAGATTTAGTTCTGCCTTTCGATCAGGAAGTGATAATAGAAACTCATTAAAAATGTTTAGGAAAGTCTCAATCGGATGCCACGGATAGATGGTACCTACAAATGCGATTCGGAATTTGTCGTTGTCTTGTTGGATGTGCCGAACGCTTTCGACTGCCCGTGGGTCATAACCGTTCGGAATAACGTAGACATAGCGATTTCCTATAATGTCTTTAATTTTTCGCTTAAATATGTTGTCTACAGTCGTTACAATTTGAGCGCGTCGTACAATATTTCTTTCAAAATACCAGTTCCAGGGTTTCAAATATCGACTTATAAAATTAGTTTTGTTCGTAGTCCATGGATCGCGGTAATCAGCTATCCATGGAATGTTGAATTCTTTTGAGAGATCCTTTGCATATTTAAACAGAATGAAGGGATCACCTGTGGCAATAATGCAATCCACTTGTTCATTTTTCAAGAAAGATTTTGATGCAAGGTACAATTGTCGCTTCGGACCCATAGGCACTAAAAATTGACCAAACTCATAAAACGCTGAAATCGTTCTGCGAATTAAACTTAATTTTTGAGATCCATGACGGAGTAAAATGCGGTTTGCTAAGTTTGGTTTATAGGCTGTACGAATAATGGTACCTTCCTCATTCTTTTCTATAATTTCTGCTTTTTCACTGCTGGGAGAAATATAATCCAATTCATTTCCATACGTATTGGCCCATTGACGTGTAACAACGATTGGCTCAACATCAAATTCCTTAAAGTACTGGTACCAATTGTAGGGTCTCAAAGCACCAACTGAAACATAAGGTGGAAAATCATACGCAAGAATCAGTACTTTTTTCATGAACTAAGTAAAGATAGGTGTTTTTTGATTGAGGCTCAAAAAAAGATGATTAACTTCCTCGGCTATTCTGGTCTACTTAGTTTTTTATCGATTTGTATATTCTGGAAATAATTGATTAGAACCGAGGTTACTGACTTCCACCTAAATTAAGTAATACCTTATTCAAAACAAGCAGAGTTTAGAGCAAATTATGAGATTTTAGTATTTCAGCGAGTTTTACATCAGTTTTTGCCAGTTCTCTTAAAGCTGAAAGAATTTTGGTGCCATTCTTATCTTTTTTGAGCTTTAAGATTTCAGCTTCGATTTCAGTTACTTTTGCCTCAAAAGGTCGAATCATTGTCCTTCTGTCCCAAAGAGCAAAGGTCAGTGTTAGTGCGAACATACTTCCAAAGAGCGCAATCATATAGCCGATGTAGTTGAAATTTTCTTCAAAGCGTTTGTCCACTTGTTCAAAGCGTTTGTCCACTTGTTCAAAGCGTTCAATCATGCGTTTTTCAAGTTCTTCTAACTTCGTTTCAGTTCGAATCAGTCGTGCCCGATCTTCAGGGGTAAACGTTTGTGAATGAAAACTCAAGGGGGGGATTGCTAAGAAAATAAGGGTATATATGAATGTCCGCATGGCCTAATATGAGATGAATGTTTTTTCTTGAATTGAAAACTAATTTAAGTAATTTTTGAATTGGTTCATTATCTTTTTCTAATTTACATGATTGAATTGAAGCAAAATCAAGGATTGTTTCATCTACAATGTCTAGCTGCTCTTGCGCTTCCTGAATAAACCCTTTGGTCATGAGTAGAATTCAGGTATTTTTGTCCATTTTTTCTTGGTATATGGAACACAAGTTACGTCTTACTTTTAGCCAATGTCGAGGGAAAATTGTAAAATGAACCAACGTGGCAAAAGTCTTTTATTCATTACGGCCGAATTTCCTTTTGGTAAGGGAGAAACCTTCATTGAAAATGAGCTGCCGATATTAGCAGAGGGTTTCGAACGGATCCTCATCATTTCATTGGCTGAGGCGACCGAGCACGCGCGGGAGGTTCCGGAAAATGTCACTGTTCAAAGGAGTCCTGTAAAGCTTACCTTCCTCCAAAAAATAGGGGCGTTTCGACATATTTTTAAATCGGAGGTGAGAAATGAAATAAAAAGAGTAAATAATGTCTATAAGCTGCCTTGGTCGAAGGCCATTATCGCAACGATATTTTTCTCCTGGGAGCGAGCAAATCGGATAGCTCGACTGGTGGAATCAAAACTGACCGAGAACACGATCTCGTATGCCTATTGGTCGGATGATTCGGCTATTGCTTTAGCGCAGTTAAAACGAAGATTTCCGGAGATGAAATGTATCTCTCGATGCCATGGTTGGGATGTTTATTTTGAGGCAAGTGGGATTGATTACTTACCTTTTCGAGAATTGTTGACAGATCGAATAGATCGAGTTGTAGCGATATCGGAAGCAGGCCTTAGATACATACAAAAGCGGTGGAAAATTTCTAAGAAGGACATGCTCAGTTACTCAAGATTGGGTACAACTCGAAGGTTGGATAAATGGCGGTCGCAACAATTGGCTCGAATTCCCTTAATTGTGAGTTGTTCTAATGTAATTCCTGTGAAGCGTGTCCATTTAATAGCCAAGGCTTTGGGTGAGCTAAAAGAATCATCATTTCATTGGGTTCATTTTGGGGATGGTATTCAGATGAGTTCTTTAAAAGAGTTGGTCAAAGAATTGGGTATCTCTGACCTCGTTACCTTCAAGGGGAGATGTCCCAATCACGAGGTCTTGATGTTCTTACAAAATAACCCCGTAAAATTCTTTATTAATGTTAGTGCTTCCGAAGGTATCCCTGTTTCCATTATGGAAGCAATGTCCTTAGGCATTCCGGTATTGGCAACCGATGTTGGGGGGACATCAGAACTTGTCAATCATGAGAACGGATGGCTGGTGGATAAAGGGATTAGTATTGCAGACTTGGCTCTGGTTATATCGAGAATTCTAAATGAGGATCAGGCAATACTTCAAGAGAAGTCCAAAAAGGCTTTCGAGACTTGGGAAACGAAGTACAATGCGGAAAGAAACTTTCAGGTATTTGTAGAGGAACTTTTCTCGATGTCGGATCGGTAGATGTAAAGTACCTAATTCGACTGTCAGATCTCGATACACTCCCGATGCTTTGATCGGGACCACTCGATCTGACTATAGGGCTACTCCCGATGCTTTGATCGGGACCACTCGATCTGACTATAGGGCTACTCCCGATGCTTTGATCGGGACCACTCGATCTGACTATAGGGCTACTTCCGATGCTTTGATCGGGAGTGTATCGAGATCTGACTTTAGGGCTTGAGTTTGTGGTTTCACACGACCCACCATCCATCGATCTAACTTTTGGTGGCGAATAGGAAGAAATGACTAACTTAAATAGTACATTAAACCTAACCTACCATGAAAGTGCTATGCGTATACATGCTGAAATGCTCGGATGATTCTATTTATGTGGGTGTTACGAATAATATTGAAAGAAGATTGAAGGAACATTCTAATGCGCATAATACAAATTCATACACTGCTCAAAGATTACCGGTGCAACTTGTTTACAAGGAATTTATTCATAGTCCAAGGACGGCTATTGAGCGCGAAAAACAATTGAAAAGATGGTCGTCGAAAAAGAAAATGGCTTTGATAAACGGGGATTATGAACGGTTGGTGGTGTTGGCGAAGAAGAATTTTAGGAGGTGAGGTGGTCGGGTGGTCCGATCTCGATACACTCCGACGATGTCAAAGCGCTCACCTCGAGTACCTCGGTGCATCGCGGTCTGACATTGGGTTGAGTTCGCCGCTCAAACTCTCCTCTCTCGCACTGCAGAATACCCCGCCGTCAGGCCGAGTTTGCCGCAGGCAAGTATCGAGGCTAAGCGGGGTGGGGACTACAATCGATAAATCTCGAGTAAACGATCTACATAACCAGGTATATCGAATTGCTTGACAAAATCCAGTCCTGACTGACGTATGCGTTCAACACGGATGGGATCTGCTGATAAATCAAGAAGGGCTTTTGCTATGAGCTGGGGATCGCGTTGGTCAATCCAAATGCCGTTCTTTCCGTGTGTAATGAGGTCTCGATTACCCCTGCCGTCAGTACAGATTATCGGAACCCCGGCAGCCATCGCCTCTAATAGAACCAATCCAAGGGGCTCGTAACTGGCAGTGTGAAGGTAGGCAAAGGATTGATGGAGATACGTTTCCGGATGATCTACATTCCCTTCAAAGTGAACGAAATTTCCTATAGTTAAATCATTCGTAAGTCCTTCAAGTTCCGTTCGCATGGGGCCATCACCTAATAAATACAGATGGAATGGGTGTCCCATTTCATGAAGTGCAGCTACCGCCCGGATAGCGAGTTCTTGTCCTTTTTTAGGCACTAAACTTC
>JBIKYP010000116.1:0-5262 GCA_044355195.1 Crocinitomicaceae bacterium
GCCAACAGTACATGTGTAGTTAGAACCACCTGAGATAGGATTTGTTATTGTAATTGCTGCGTTAGATTCTCCAGTATTCCAAAGATATGTTTGAAATCCCGTTGGTGCTTGTATCTGTGCACTCTGACCTGCACAAAATCCGGCATCCTGAACAAAAGCCATACACGTCGCCCAGATGTAGGCATAACCAAAGTGTCCCCCCAAACTGCAATCATGGTTTGTAAACTCAATGGTAACGATCTGACCTATAAAATTGGACAAATCGATTGCAGCTGTTGACCAATTCAGCCACCTCACATCATTACAATTATTGTAAGTGTAACCTGGTTGTCCGGCGTAGATATCGAAAATTCCACATTGACCACCGATTTGTGTGCCAGCTTGATTTCTTACGATAATGGAAAGTTTGGGTTGTTGCGATGGTATATGACCGGGATCTTGCATTACCACAGCATATTTGTAAACGAAAACACTATTCAATGAAGTAACATCTATAGAGTATCTTAACGCCTCGGCTTGAGCACCTACAAAACTATTTCCTAGTCTTGCTGAAGTAGTTGCTCCCGGGGGAACAGTTGACAGGCCACCACATGTATTTGGGTCGGGTGGATCAGCTAGGGTCATTATGGTATGGCGGCCTGAAATTATACCTATAGAAGAAGATGGATTATTGTAGCTCCCATAGGCACCTGTCCAACCAGAAAAATTATATTGATCAAATCCTAAGTTTGGACATTGAGCGAATGTAATCTTTCCCAGAAACAGAAACAACAATATTGTTAAAAGCCTTTGGTGCATGTTTAATTTTAGTTATAAATACGTTTGAAATAAAATTTATTCTTACAAATTTAAAACGAACTTTTCATGTTTAAGGTTGCAAAAAAAAAAATACATATCAATAGTAATCAAGGTTTCGAAAAATGAGTGATGCGGCGCCCAAAACTGCGGCATTTACTTGGTGAAGTGATGAAATCCGCAGGTCAACCTTGTTTTTGTATATTGACAATAAATTTTCATTCATGAATTTTTGAACCAATTCAGCAAAATTTAAACCGCTTTGAGCAATGCCACCAAAAAGAACATAAGCCTTTGGGTTAGAAAAACAAGCGAAATCGGCGAGTGCATTACCCAGAATAAATGCCGTAAATTCGACAATGTCTTTTGCAAACGAATCACCATTTTCCGCCTGAAGAAATACATCTTTAGCACTTACATTTTCTAATTCTAAGAGACGCGAATGACTTTTGTTTTCAGAGTCTAATTCTTTTATGCTCCTTACAACACCGGTTGAAGAAACATACGTTTCGAGACAACCTTTTCGACCGCACCCACACAAACGGCCATCCGGAATGACGCGAATGTGACCATATTCTCCTGCGAAACCATTATTCCCATATAGTAATTTTCCGGAAGCAATAATACCGCTTCCTACTCCGGTTCCTAAGGTAATTGTAACAAAATCATCGAGATCCTTGGCATTACCAAAAAGTTTTTCACCTAATGCGGCGGCATTTGCGTCGTTAGTTACAATGGTTGAAAGATGAAAGGAGTTCTCAAAAATTTCTTTCAACGGAATAATTCCTTTCCAGGGGAGATTTGGGGCAAATTCAATTGTTCCCTTGAAGTAATTTCCATTAGGTGCCCCAATTCCAATTCCGGCAAGTTGATCAAAACGCGAACTTATTTCGGAATCGTTAAGGAGGATGTCTCTCAGATGTTTAGCTGAAGTAACATTTTTTGTAGCAATTTCAGTTTCATATACAATGTTGCCGAATCGGTCGACTACACCATACTCGATTCCGGTGCCTCCTATATCTATCCCTAGTGCCAGGTTTTTAATCATTGGGTTGGCTTTAGTCAGTTAGTTTTTAAATGCTTAATAAAGCTAAGAAAATGGGGTTTATTTCACTTTTAGCATAGTTGTCAGTTGACCACACTATTAAATCGCTCATTAAATTTGACTTGTTGTTCCATACGCAATGAAACGAGGTCTTCCGGAAGTTCTCTCTTCCAGCGCTTGTGAGACCAGAGCCAGTATTCCGGTTCTTCATTTATTGCTTTTTCAAGCATCTTTGTGTGCATCTCAGTAATACCACCCCATTTAAGTGCTTTCGGATCTTCTGTCAGTAATTTGAGCTCCATCTCATAGAAACCTCGCTTTTGTTTTCGAACAAGAAAAAAAACGACCGATAAATTAAATTCATGAGCCATTTGCTCTGTTCCGAAAAGAATTGCAGTTTGTTGGTTTAGAAATTTCATCCAATAACTCTTCTTAGAATTTGGGGGAGACTGATCTCCGAGTGTCAATATGGCAAAAGGAATATGTTGTTTTTTGATTTCATCCTTAAAGTTTTTCGCATTGATTACTTGCATTCCATAACGTTGTCGTCTGTCGTTAATCTTTTTGTCCAGAAATTTTGAGCTCAATGGCATTCCAATTCCCATTGCTTTATGTTGAAAAACAAGTGGTTGTGAAGTGATTAACCACTCCCAATTATTGTAATGACCGGAAACGAGAACTACGCTTTTACCCTTATCGTAAAGGTCTTTCATCAATTCGGGATTCTTAATTCGGAATCTATTTTGAAGTTCACTTTGGGAAATCGATAAGTTTTTAATGCTCTCCACCAGTAGATCAATGAAATGTCGGTAAAATTTTCGACGAATTGCATTTAACTCTTTTGAGGAAAGATGAGGAAAGGAATTTTTTAGATTATTGTCTATGACCTTTTTACGATATGGAAAAAGTCCAACGGACAACAAAAAGTAAAAATCTGAAAAAACATAAAGTAATCTCAAAGGTAGGAGTGAAAGAGGCTTGATGAATAAGTAATATGCTATAGCTGCCATCACGTTGATTTATATTTACTCCCCCACAGAAAGTTGAGGTGTTCTTGAATCTCTTGTTCTTTTTTACTGCTGCCGGCTTCAAAGAATGAAACATGGCTTAATTCGTTAGGCATGAACTCTTGAAAAACAAAATTCCCCGGATGATCATGTGAATACAAATAACCCTTTCCGTATCCCAATTCCTTCATTAGTCCGGTAGGAGCATTTCGAAGTGATAGAGGAACCGACAGGTTGCCGTATCGACGAACCTCTTCCTGTGCTTTGTTGATTGCCTTATATGCAGCATTTCCCTTTGGAGATGTGGCGAGATAGATCACGCATTGAGAAAGAATGATACGTGATTCCGGCCAGCCAACCTGTTCAACCGCTTGAAAAGTACTGTTAGCCATCAAAAGCGCATTCGGATTGGCCAAACCAATGTCCTCGCATGCTGAAATGATTAGTCTGCGCGCGATAAACTTGGGGTCTTCACCACCTTCAACCATTCTTGCCAACCAGTAAATAGCTGCATTTGGATCACTTCCACGAATGGATTTAATGAATGCCGAAACAATATCATGATGTTGTTCCCCGTCTTTGTCATAAATGGCTAGGCTTTGCTGAGCTCGGGCATTGACCTCCTCATCCGTTATAAGAATCCTTTTTTCATCCTGATATGTGCCGATAATGATTTCGAATACATTCAATAATTTTCGGGCATCTCCACCGGAAATAGCTAATAAAGCGTTCGTTTCTTTCAGATCGATGTACTTTGTTTTCAGTACGTCATCCTCATGAATTGCTCTCTCGAGCAAATTTAATAAGTCTTCTCTGTTGTGATTTTTAAGGACATAGACCTGGCATCTGGACAGCAATGCCGAAATAACTTCAAAGGACGGGTTTTCGGTAGTAGCCCCGATAAGTGTTATAGTTCCGCGTTCCACTGCCCCTAAAAGTGAGTCTTGCTGTGCCTTTGAAAAACGATGTATCTCATCGATAAAAAGTAGGGATCCCTTTTTCTCGAACATTCCACCTTGTTCAACACGATGAATAATATCGCGAACATCCTTGACACCGGAGGAAATGGCCGATAAAGTATATATACATCTGTCTAAATGTTTGGAAATCAATTGTGCTAAGGTTGTTTTTCCAACTCCCGGAGGTCCCCAGAAAATCATCGATGGTATAATTCCTGAATCGAGGGCTCGTTTGAGTGAGGCTCCTTCGCTGAGCAGATGTTCCTGACCCACATACTCACGGAGTGAATTCGGACGCATACGTTCTGCAAGGGGTGGTAAAAATGACATCGGTTGTAATTCGATTCAAAATTACCAAAAGACCGCGTGAAACGAAAATGTACTTCGAATTAATAAACAGAGGACTTTTGTTCACCTAATTGTTACTCGGGTTGAGTGGAAATTTGGATATGGTTTTGTAAGGCCCTCCTTGTTTTTCAAGACAATATTGCCAAAGTCGGTTATTGGAGGTGTTTAACAACTCTTTATTTGAAATATTATCAACGACAATCCATGAATTTTCTTCAACTTCATTATTCAGTTTACCGTCATCCCATCCTGCATAGCCAAGAAAAAATCTGATGTAATTGCGATTAGAATTGTCTTTTTCGAGCAATAATTTAATGGTCTCAAAGGAGCCTCCAAAAAATAAACCATCACGAATCTTGACACTCTCCTCTACAGGTTCTTTAAATGTATGTACATAGTAAAGGTTTTGTGTATCAACCGGACCTCCAATGCTAATTCTTGCCTTAATATCCGGAAATTGATGATCTATTTCATGAAGATCTACGGTTAAATAATTATTGAGTACAAACCCGAAGGAGGAATTTGAGTTATGGTCGCATAGCAAAATGACCGAACGACGAAAGTAATCCTCGTCCAGGAAGGGATCGGATATTAAGACGGTTCCTCTTACGGGTTCTCTCAAGTTAGTAAATGAGAAATCGATCATTCAAATGTTTTTGACAATGTAAGAAAAAAGCACGTAATTCGCAATCATCTTAATTGAATTGTCGTTAAAGAAAAACAGGGGGCTTGCGAAATTCAATTTTTGCATCCTGAAAAATGGAGGATGTATTTCTTATGCTTAGGAGGAAGCTCTTGTTTCCTCCGATTGGAGTCCAAAAAAATGAAAGTGTCCAACAGTGCATATTGCGTATAAGTGTGAATCGCGCATTGCTTACCTTCTGATCTTCGAGATCAAAATTAAGATTCGCAGAGAGTTTCCATCTCTGGGTAAAACTAATATCTCCGTTGGCTGCCATGGTCTGAATTTGATTGTAATTAGAAGGATTCAAGAGGTTTTTATTCTGATTTGCATTGATACCATAAACATGCGATAGAGTTAATTTCCATGGAATAGAAAAATCAAGCAGATATTCAGGATGTAAAGCGAAATAGGCGTAATCAGCCG
>JBIKYP010000115.1:0-5262 GCA_044355195.1 Crocinitomicaceae bacterium
TTTTTGGTGTAAGCATATCTTTGAATTGACCTCCATCTTTGTTTGATATCAAGTCACATGAAATAGAAGGAAGAACAACTCTGTAGTTCAAGTTAGCTTCGCAAATGTCAATGGTGTCCCGATAGAAGGTTGATCCAAATGGGACGCTATCTCTCAGTGACCATATCCCTGCAGGATACTCTCGGTATATATGATAAAACTTTCCTTTTGTGCTTCCGCTAAAAGACGACGGATTATTCCATGTGAGAACCGCCGTTCCATCTGCAGGATTAGTGACATCAAGAAAGAGCGTTGAGAGGGTGTCGCTGTTGCGTGAGGCATTCCCATTGCATCCGGATACCACACTGACATAATAGTCGTTTTGTTGTCCAACTCCATTATCTGTCCATGAGTTGCTTGACCGAACCGGAAGTGTGGCGAGTAAACCATTCTGAACAGAATAGATCTTGTAGGAAATGAAGGTTCCGGATGGATCATCGACGGGATCCCAGTTAAGGGTTATATTTCCTGATGCATCTGATTGAATGCAATTTATCTTCGGAGCCGGGATTACGCCGGGGTTGACCACGTTAATTGTGATTGTGGTGTAAGCTACCTTTGGAACCGGACAAAAATCGTCCTGCACACGGAAAACAAAATGATAGGGTACCATGTCCTTTGCGTATCCGTCTGTCCCAATCAGATGATCGCAAGATGTTTGCCACTTGAAGTTGGTACTTGCTCCTTGAAAATCTGTGATGATTGGTGTTGGGTTAAGTGTAGCGCAAGGTGCGATGGCACAACCGGTTGTCGAAGAGAAATCTGTTCCGAATAGTGGTCCGGAAGCAGACATAACGTTGCTTTGTGGACTTCCGTCTTGCATGAGTTCAACATCAGTGGAAATGAGATCGAAGTTGACCAATATTCCTGCATTGACCGTTGTTTCGTAGCTGGTTCCTCCTGAAAATGGGGGTTTTATATCAGGAATATTGTTGGATTCTGTGCATGGCAAAACGACGAGTTGCATTTCTCTTTCAACTTCAGCAATCAGAACGTTGTATCGGTAACTTTTCACTGCCACCTTCACAACAAAATTACCGGCCATCATAGAAGTGAAGGACAGCTCACCGGAAGAGGAATTGATCTTAGCTGCTACACTTCCGGGACTTACCGAAGCATCAGGGGTTGGCGAATCAAAGGAAAATCCGGGCTCGAATGGAACGGGAACAGGTAGATTCGGAGGATTATAGGATACCGATTGAAAGTTATTGTAGGGAATTCCGAATGAAACAGAAATCGAGTCGAGATCCGGATCTACCGGATTCATGTTGTATACAAAGGGCGCCCCTAAGCAACTGACAAAATAGGGTTCTTGAAGAAAAAGAGGTGAGGAATCACCTTTTGAATGATCTGGCGTGGCATACATTTTTGCTGCAATCGTCGTGCCGTAGTTTGATGGATTGCTGATGTTGGTAATTGTCGACCCACGTGAAAAATTTTCGTAGGTGAATACCCATCCGGAGGAAGGGGGGGGGGCAACAAGTTCAAGGGGAGAACTTTTGTAAATAACCTTTTCAATCGCACCGATGCCATTTCCTCCCGAAGTACCGTTTCCACATGACAAGCGCGGTTGAGAACCTGAAACGGGTTTGCACATGGGAGAAATGTCGGTTCTCGATACAAACGCTAAGGTAATGGATGTAATTGTAGGATGGTTCCATACCCGGATTGTCTCAGATACCGTATTAATATCCGCACCCATACAATCACGATAGAAAACCAATGTGAAAATAAATTTCCCATTTTCATTAACCCATGTGATCTCGCCACCCATAACGTGGGATGCTTTTGCGAAAGTGCCTATTCCAAAGGTCAACAGCAGGATTATAATGAAGCGTGACATTACTTATTAAAACGTACAAAAGTCGAATTTAGTTTGCTTTGGCACGATAATTCAACCAGCTGCTACGATGGTCATATCTTCCCAGTTCAAGTAGCGCTTGGCAAGTTCCTGAATTCGCATTGGAGTAATAGCGCGCAATGAATCGATCGCTTTATTGTAAAAATTCAGGTCAAGACCATAGGGTTCTACACTGAGATACAAGTCGGTCATAGCATAAGGACCATCAGCACTTTTGAGTAATTGCCCCAGCATATAGTTTTTGACAAGCTCAAGTTCTTCCGATTCAACCGGTTCATTCTGAAGTTTTGTTAGTTCACGTTGAATCTCTGAAAGTGCTGCGTCTTTCACCTGTGTTCCCACTTCTGTCGTAATCATAAAATAACCTGTTTCGTGAAGCTCGGAAACCATGGATCCAATACCATAAGTATAACCTTTGTCTTCTCGGATATTTGACATGAGCCGACTGCCGAAATAATCTCCAAGTATCGTATTCAGGACAAGAAAGTCCAAATAATCTTCATGAGTTTTATTGAACAGAATACGACCCACACGGATTGCCGTTTGTAAGGCTCCTTTTTTTTCTACATAGTTGAAACCTTTGATGTTTTTCAAGGTTTTTTCGTACACGTTATCCTCTGATTTTGCCCACGGTCTTGTCAGTGAAATGACTTTTTGAATATCATTGGGATCAACTTCACCAACAACTACGACTTTATACAAACCATTTAAATAGTGCTGCTTAAAAAAAAGTCGAAGGGCTTCTTGTTCCATTGAATCAAAATCAGACTCTTCACTAATTCTGCCATATACTGAATTGTTAAATAACAACCGTTGAAATTCTCGTTGAGCCAGAAAGCTTACTTTTTCCATATTCACTTTGAATTTCTGTCGCCGGTCAGTGAGGAGTTCATTCAATTCATGCGTTGTAAAAGAGAGTACATTCAATGCATTTATCACAATTTCCAAGATCTGAATCATATTCTGTTTCAGAGCATAAATGGAGACTACAGACGTTTCCTGAGAAATACCAGACTCGTAGAATCCTCCCAGCGCATCGATTTGAGTCTGGATTTCTATTGCGGATACTTTGTCGCTTCCTGAGAGAAGCATCCCATTAACAAAGGAAGATAAGGCACGTGCACCCCGTCCAGTTCCCGCATCAAAATACAAGTCAAGTCTGCTGGTGTTATCGGTTACTGCCGACATATGTATAAGCTTCGAAAAGCTGTTCAGTTGATGGATGGTTGGGGTAACAAACTCAATTTGATCAATCTCCTGAAGTTTGGGCGGTTGAGATCTATTCAACATTATTCTTGGCTTTAACTTTTAGTAAAGAACAATTTTCGGGACGGAAGATCCGAATGGCAGCTTCTTGTAAATGTTGAGGTTGAATAGCATCATAAATCGTATGCTCCAAATTGATTCCTTCAGCATCACCCAATAGTTCAAACAAACATAAATTCATTGCTCTGTTTAATAATCCCTGATCCTGAAACTCCCGAGCTGTTCGAATTTTAATCATTAATCTGTGGAGTTCCGTTTCGGATATTGCAGTATTTCTTAACTCGTTGAGTTCATTCCAAAGGGCTTTATCTAGTTCTTCAAATGTAACTCGGTCATTTAACTTACCTGAAATAAGGAGCAAACCCTCATCCATTGAGCCCGTGATGTATGCGTTTATCTCCGTAACCAATTTTAGTTCTTTTTTCAGCGATACATACAAGCGGGAGGACTTATCTCTTCCAAGTGCATCAGAGAGCACATCTGCTAAATAATAGCCCTCATTTCGGCGTTCTGGCATTTTGAACGCATAATAGAAAGCATCGGCTGGAACGTTTCGTTCGATGATTTTTTCGCGGTATTTTAGCTGCTCAGGTTCTGCTGAAAGTAGGCGGGCCGATTTAATACCACCGGGGATAGTACCGAACCATTTATCAACCATTGAATGGACTGCCTCTACTTCAAAGTTACCTGCAACGCACAATATAGCATTTGCCGGGATGTAATGTTTCGAAAAGAAACTTTTTACATCATCCATCGTTGCTTCTTCGATGTGCGTTATTTCTTTGCCTATGGTTGCCCATTTGTAAGGATGAACCTTGTATGCAAGTGGTCGTAATTGCAACCAGACATCTCCATAAGGTTGATTGAGGTAGCGCTGTTTGAATTCTTCAATCACCACGTTGCGTTGAACATCCAGGCTTTTGTGTGTGAAGGCTAATGACAACATTCGGTCTGATTCCAACCAAAGTGCAGTCTCCAGATTTTTGGCAGGAAGTACGTTGTAGTAGTTTGTTATGTCATTTGATGTAAATGCATTACTCTCTCCTCCGGCCATTTGAAGTGGTGCATCGAAATCCGGAATGTTTGCTGAGCCGCCGAACATTAAATGCTCAAACAAATGAGCAAAGCCGGTCTTGTGTTCGGATTCGTCACGAGCTCCTACGTCATATAACGTGTTTACAACAGCCATCGGACTGGTAATATCTTTGTGGAATAGAACTTTTAAACCATTGGATAAGGTAAAGCGGTCGAATTGGATCATTAAAATTGAAATTTAGACAGTTGCTGCTCATTTATTGCTTCGCGCAATTCTTGAATAATCTCTTGGACCACATCAGCGGCCGGTTTGATATCACGTATTATACCTGAAATTTGTCCAACTTCAAGTTCTCCATTGATCAAATCTCCTTCAAACATTCCTTTTTTGGCTCGCCCTTTGCCAAGTAATTCCTGAAGTTCCTCTGCACCTGCACAACGTTGATATGCCGACTCAATTTCTTGATAGAATGAATTTTTGATGAGTCGAACAGGAGTGAGTTCCTTGAGCGTCAGTTGAGTGTCGCCTTCCGCGGTTTCAATGACCCGTTTTTTAAAGGTTTCGTGCGCGCTTGATTCTGGAGTGGCAATGAATCTACTTCCTATTTGAACTCCATCAGCTCCGAGGTTCATTGCGGCGAGCATACCTCGACCCGTTGCAATCCCTCCTGCAGCAATCAGAGGTATAGACAGTTCTTTAGCCACCATGGGTATCAGGCACATGGTTGTTGTTTCGTCTCTTCCGTTGTGACCGCCCGCTTCAAATCCCTCCGCAACAACGGCATCAACTCCTGCATCCTCTGCTTTTAGCGCAAACTTTAGGCTAGAAACTACATGAACTACTTTTATCCCATGTTCTTTGAGGTATCCGGTCCACGTTTTTGGATTTCCTGCCGAGGTAAAAACAATCGAAACCTTGTGCTTAATTATGGTGTCTATGTGCTCCTTTAAATTTGGATAAAGCAGTGGTACATTAACAGCGAAAGGTTTATTTGTTGCAAGCTTGCATTTTTGAATTTGTTCATCCAATATGGTCGGGTACATGGAGCCTGACCCGATAA
>JBIKYP010000006.1:0-49514 GCA_044355195.1 Crocinitomicaceae bacterium
CATAGGATAGATCGCTGTTCTACCCTTTTGATGAAAAAGACAACAAATACTACTATTTCCTTCTTTCATGACGTCTATGATGTCGTAAAATTGATTCCGTCTGGAAAAGTCAGCACTTACGGTGCTATTGCCCGATATTTAGGAACAATGAAATCTGCTCGAATGGTAGGTTGGGCTATGAACGCTTCACATCAATTAAACGATGTTCCTGCCCACCGAGTGCTCAACAGAAATGGCGTGCTCACTGGTAAATTTCATTTTGCTACCCCCTGCGAAATGCAACGGTTATTGGAGTCTGAAGGAATCAGAGTTGTCAATGATCAAGTTCAAGATTTTTCAAACGTTTTTTGGGACCCAAACAAAGCATTGAAATTCCAATGATGTTTTCAATCTGCGGTGAAGATTTACTTCTAATTTTACGATATGATCTTAGTTACTGGAGGAACCGGATTATTGGGAAGCCATCTACTTCTTCGTCTTACCATGAACGGACAAAAAGTAAAAGCCCTTTACCGCGACATAAAGCGTGTAGAGTGCGTTCGAAAAGTGTTTCATCACTACGAAAACAATCTTTCGGAAGTATTTTTTTCAAAAATAATCTGGATTCAGGGCGACATTCTCGATGTTACTTCCCTTGAGGAAGCGATGAGAGGGGTTACGGATGTTTATCATTGCGCCGGCTTGGTCTCTTTTTCATCAGATGATTTTAAAAAGGTCATGAAGATAAATCGGGAAGGCACAGCGAACGTGGTTAATTGCTGCCTTGCATTCAACATTCGAAAACTTTGTCACGTAAGTTCAACGGCAGCCGTTGGTCAAAAAGAAAATGGGTTAACCAATGAATCCGTATTCTGGAAAAACGGTCCGGAGACAAGTGGGTATTCGGTATCAAAATATGGGGCTGAACAAGAGGTTTGGCGGGGAATTGAAGAAGGGCTAAATGCGGTAATTATTAACCCGAGTGTTATTTTTGGGGCAGGAAACTGGGAGGAAAGCTCCATGACTATATTTAAATTAATTGAAAACGGGTTGCGTTTTTACACCCCAGGAGCCAATGGCTACGTAGATGCCAGAGATGTCGCCGAGATCATGATGCGCTTAATGAACAGCGATATCAAAAGTGAACGATTTCTATGTGTTGGAGTGAATAGCACTTTTGAAGAATTACTTACCCTAATTGCTCAGAAAATGAACAAACGACCTCCGTCGATTGCCACACCACGTTGGATGGCCGAATTAGGTTGGAGAACTGCTGCTCTATTTTCTTTTGTACGGGGAACAACCCCCAAGATAACTAGGGAAAATGTGGCCTCGGCATACAAACATATTTCATACGATTCAACAAAGGTTAGAGGAAGGCTGAACTTTGACTTCAAAAAGGCAGACGAAACGATTGAAAATGCGCTCAAAGGAAGGTTGCGCTGAACAATCCTCTTCGCATAGTGTTTAGAAGAAAATGCAACCTTTAAGCTTATACTTTAAAACCCGGCGAAACGTTGTTCTGATCAGCATTCTGATCCTTTTTTATACAGTTGGGTCAATAGGAACACAATTGTGCGCTTACCGTGGCTATTTTTTGAGCCTTTCCCCATATAATTTACTTCTTTCATTTGCCGTCGCTGTATTAGCTATAGAAACAAAGACGAAAGCTCAGCTCATCTTTTTTCTGATCAGCTACATTCTTTCAATAACAGCAGAGTGGATAGGCACGGCTACCGGCTACCTGTTCGGCACGTACTATTACGGAAAAAATCTTGGTGCAACTATTCTTGGGGTACCACTTGTGATCGGACTCAACTGGTGGATTCTGCTTATGGGGGCCTCTTCCATATCAAGCTATATGCGGGTCAAACCTTTAGCCACAGCCTTAGTCGGTGCCTTACTCATGACTCTGCTGGATACACTAATGGAACCTGTTGCAATTAAAAGTGATTTCTGGCATTGGAAAAATGAACAGATTCCGTTCTACAACTATGTTTGTTGGTTTATTCTATCTTTCTTATTGCTCTTAATTCAACAAAGATTGATCCAACCAGAAACGAACAAAGTACATGCTGTTTTGTTTGTTATTATATTTTTGTTCTTTTGTTTTCAAACTTTGATGTTGTGATGTATTGGTGGGGACCGTTTGTTTTAGTTGCGACGTTTATAATCATGGAATTCATGGCTTGGGCTACGCACCGATTCGTAATGCATGGATTCATGTGGTATTTTCATGCAGATCATCACGTAGAGGAACCCGGCTTTTTTGAACGTAACGATGTGTTTTTTCTCATTTACGCCATTCCTTCCTGGCTCTGTATAATGCTTGGTATGATAAACGGTAATTATGTCTCCGTTTGGATTGGATTCGGTATTGCCGCTTATGGTTTTGCGTATTTTCTCATACATGATGTCTACATACATCGCCGATTCAAATGGTTACGAGACATCGAACGACCTTATTTTATGGCTATCCGCAAAGCGCACAAAATGCATCACAAACACCGCGGAAAAGAAGATGGAGAGTGCTTCGGCATGCTTTGGGTTCCATTCGCCTATTATCGCGAAGCCAGAAAATTCTACAGCTCCAAACAAAAAAACAGATGAGTTTATATGGCTGGATTATCGTCGGAAGCATATCTGGTCCGCTCGTACTCAGTTTTGATCGTAAAGTAGCCTATTATAAGTACTGGAGATCTCTTTTCACGTCAATAGTGCCGGTGGCTGTTGCCTTTCTTTGTTGGGATGAATATTTCGCTACAAATCAAATCTGGGGATTTAATCAACGCTATATTTCCAATATCTATCTAGGACATTTACCACTCGAAGAAGTCTCCTTTTTTCTGATCGTTCCATATGCCTGTATTTTTATTTACGAAGTACTCAAGAGTTACTTTCCAAAATTGAACACCATACCTATTGGAAATGTAGTAGCTTTCACAATGACGCTTTCCGGTCTGTTCTTCGGGATAACATACTTAGAAAACTGGTATACTTCAGTAGCCTGCCTGAGTGCTGCCATACTCACCATTGGATTCTTCTATGTGAAGCGCTGCGAATGGTACGCAGATTTTTCGTTCGGCTATCTCGTGGTGCTCCTTCCTTTTCTAATTGTTAATGGCATACTTACCGGCGCCATCACCCCGGAGCCAATCGTTTGGTATAATGAGAAACATATCATCGGAATACGAATTTATACCATTCCGTTAGAAGACCTTTTCTATAATTACGCTATGCTTCTGCCTATGACTGCTATATTCGAGTATATGAAACAAAAATCGAAGCGTTGATTAGTAGATTAATCTGATTCGTCACGCACTGCGCATAACGTGAAAACAATCCTTACAGATTCAATAATAGGTATACTCTTTAAACCCCAAAATGGTGATGAAGTTGGTTGCAACATCACGCGTTAGGACGTAAGTCAGTAGCTTACTTTTCTCATTATAAATCATTTCCATTTCAGTAATATACTTGCCCTCCAGATAAAATTGTTTTTCAGTAAGGTTGCCATGATTATCGTAAACAAAAAGCTGTTCTTCGCCGGGTGTATTTTCATTCTTACTGAATTGCTTTATGGACGAAAGCAGGCCGCGCTCGTTGTAGGCATAGCTATAGGTTGTAAATCCATTAGCCATAATCAGTCGTTCCTCCCTTGATTTCAGATAACCTAACGCATTATAGTAAGTTAACACATGCATGTAAGGAAGATCATAACTATTATATATTGTTTTTTTAACCATGGAATCACCTAAGTCATATCGCATAGATTCAGTATTCAGAATAATTCGACGAACTATTCGAAAAGTATCGATGTATTCTCGAGCATAACTTTCTTTTACTACCCTTCCGTTCGTATCGTAGGAATACGTGGTTACAGTGAACCCCTTGCCATCTCCTTTTTTGTATTCATTAACCCTTCCGTCGACTGAATAACTGAATATATGCCAAATTGTATCCTTTGTTCCGTCGTCCTTTTTCGTTTCATAAGAATGAGTCAGTCGCCCGAATTTATCAAATTGATACACTTGTTTATACGACGTGTTCTTCATTGTCTCTCCGGGTTTTTTATAAACATAGTGGCCGGTCAAAGATTTAATCTTATTCATACGAATGAATTCAGGATTAAAAAACGGCATATCCATAAAAGCCATACCCTCCCGATTATCTATCATTTGACAGATAGAGGTCAATGGAAGAAACAACAGGATTAAAATTGATACTTTCACTTCCCAAAATACGCAATTTGAATGTTTCGATTTGAATCAAAACTAACATTGTTATCCATATCTCTTTATGAATAACTAACCAAGGTGAAGCTATCCTCTTAACAAGGAATCCAATCCTCGGCATAAAAATGATTAGCAAAAAATAGTCTTAACTTGGACAAAAAAATTCAAGGTATCGTATCGGTGATTAGGTAATTTAGTGCGTTGTATACTATTTCAAAGGGGTTTTCATGCGAAAACCCCTTTTTGCTATCTATCAGAACCTGACTAAGTATCGTAATTTCAACGGTAGCCCTACTTCCAATTTTATTTCTAAAGTACAACTTACAAGTACCACTATTGCGTATTTTCGCCCATATGAACACAAAGGATAAAGTACTTCTAATTGATGCGGGTAACACCAAGATAAAAGTATGCCTAGCAGAGAATGGTGTGTTGGAACAAACGCAAAGTTTTCCATTGGAAGATCGATACATCGATGAATTGGTTGAGGTTTATCCCAACATACAAAAAGTTATGAGTTCAGTACTTAATGAAAAGCAAACCGCTATTTTGGCTGAACGAATGAATCCGTGCATGATCGTCACAGCGATAACTCCTTTGCCAATAGAATTAAACTATCTTACACCCGAAACGCTTGGAATAGACCGTATCTGCAACGCCTGTGGCATGCTTAGACTAAAAAAATCTCCGGTTTCTATATCTATTGATATCGGCACCTGTGTGAAATTTGATGTGTTAGAAGGCAATCGATACCTAGGGGGTATTATCAGTCCGGGTATTGAACTTCGCTATCGTGCTTTACATGAATATACAGGAAGATTACCTCTATTGAATTTCCGCTCTGCAACCTCGCTCACCGGCATAACAAGTGAACAAAGCATACACTCGGGGGTTATCAACGGTCTCACTAAAGAAATAGAAGGTTTTATGGAGTCATACAGAAAAACCTATGGCAATTTAAGTTTTATTCTTACCGGTGGTGATGCCTCGTGCTTTGATTTCGCAGGAAAAAATGACATCTTTGCAGTCAAAAATCTTACACTGGAAGGATTGTATTCCATATATGCGTTCAATGCGAGGTAATTATTTTCTCTTCATAATCACTATCTGGATTTCCGGATTTATTAGTGCGCAAAGCACATTTTCCTCATTGAGCTCGACTGGAATAGGTGACATAACACTCTCTGATCACGGACTATTTTCCGGTCTAGGAAATTGTCGCATGAGCAATTTTGATTCCACCATTTTAAATTTTTATAACCCCTCTACCTATAGTAGCTTAAGCAAAGGAATGCCATTGTATTCTATAGCGCTAAACTCTCGTTATACGCAACTGAAAGATGTCTACGGGCAAAATTGGAACTTCAACATTATACCTGATCATTTTGCCATGGGCTTTGGTCTGAAAAACCACATTGGATTTGCTTTCGGGCTGAAACCCTTTTCTCGCATAGGTTATGAAGTTACTCAACGAGTAAAAGTTGACACTGACTCCCTAAAATATAATTATAGCGGAAAAGGAGGAAGTGATGAAATTTTTCTAGGGATATCCGCAGATCTTATTCATTTAAAATCAACAAAATTGAGTTTGGGTGGAAATCTCGGTTATATCTTTGGTACTATTCATAAAGAACGTCAAAGTATACTTGTAGACGGGAATAATATAATCGCCCATAGTAACTGGAATGAGCTCAAAATGAGAACTCTGCATTATTCCTTAGGCATCAACCTGACGCAGAAGCTTACCAATAATCAATCTCTTATATTAACAGCCGTACTAGAACCGCAGCAGCAATTACGGGGAAAAAGTAGTATGTATCTATTCTATGGAAATATTGACAATCCAAAGTTGGCAGATACATTGAGTAAAACAACCGATATAAAACGAACTCTTGGTTTAAGCACAAAAACCCAATTTGGTTTGGCCTATAAACTATTATTCAAGGATAACCGAAAGGTGAACTCCTTAAGGAATAGCGAACTAGCATTTCATTTGAACTACACATATTCCCCATTAATTTCAGATACACTTAACGGCGAAACCATTAATCAGCCCAACGGATGGAATTTTGGAATTCAATATACTCCTGAAATAGGATTTAACTCCTCTGCTACTCAAATCAAATTCTTTGAAAAACTTCATTTCCGAGCTGGTGGGTATGTACTTTCTACACCTTACAAGGTAAATGGGTTAACCCTAAAAGATAAAGGAATTACTCTTGGAATTGGAATGCCCGTAACATCGTTCAGAACCCTATCTTCGATTAACTTTGCCCTTTTTGGGGGCGAGCGATCCAGCCTGTCCAATTCTAATTATCGAGAAAGATATCTTGGGCTCAGCTTAGGTATTACCCTTGCGCCTTCCAATTTTGATAAGTGGTTTGTAAAACGCAAACTGGATTAATTGTGTATAGTCAACAGGCCATTCGCTTACTGGGGATCTCTTCAATGTTATTTGTTCTTTTGATGCTCATGACAAATTGTGTCAATGATCTTGACACCATTCAACGAGTGACTTATGATCCCAAGGCTCCGGAGGAAGTAGCCAAAGATTTACGGGTGTTTTATAACGATTCAGGATGTGCGCGTGTAGAAATAATTGCCTCTTTGGCGGAAACCTATTCTAAACCTGAAATGCTTACGAAGCTGAAGGACGGACTGCGAGTCAATTTTTTTTCTTCGGACGGGAAAATTGTTTCGACGCTCACCGCACTTTACGGAGAAGTGAATTTTACCAGTGGTGAAATGGTGGTTAAAGATTCTGTTCAACTATACAATTTCGCCAAGAAACAACGCCTTTTAACAGAAGTCCTACACTGGGACCAGCGCGATAGCATTATTTATACGAATTCCAACGTAGTAGTTCGTTCTCCCGCCGGTAATCTTTACGGCGCCGGGATTAAGACAAATCAAGATTTTTCTGATTACGTTTTCCTCAAACCTCGAGGCGACTATGATTTTTCAAAAGACTAACTTTAACAGATGGAAATATACAATCGCATAATGACTTATGTTTGGCTTATCGCAGGAATTGCCATTTTTGCTCTAACCACTGTAATGTCGTTAACGGATGACGTACGCAAATGGGGATTTTACTACGTCTTTTCTTTCATCGCCTTCCTTATGTTCTTTATGAAACGTTGGATGGTTAAACGGATGAAAAAACATTTACAATTCATGCAGGAACAAGAGATAATAAACAAAAAAGATTGAACGTTTATTGATAATCAATATATGCAGCCGGCTGTAAGTAATGGGTTAGGCAAACTTGCTATTTTAAGTGACACTTTCATTACCTCTGAAGGGGTGATGACAGGAAGATGACATGAAAATTCTAGATCTTACTTATTACACATTTCTTATCTTTACCGCAAAAATCGAGCATGTACGGACAACTAAAAAATCATTTAGAAGCGGAATTAAAGGCCATCCAAGAAGGCGGGATTTATAAAAGAGAGCGGATCATAACAACACCTCAAGGAGCCCGAGTTAAAGTGTCCTCCGGTGAAGAGGTGGTCATCATGTGCGCTAACAACTACCTTGGGTTGTCATCTCATCCCGATGTAATTCAATCTGCAAAAGATGCACTTGACTCACATGGCTATGGAATGTCCTCCGTGCGATTTATTTGTGGAACGCAAGATATCCACAAGGTATTGGAAGAAAAAATTGCCAAATTCTACGGAACCGAAGACACCATTCTATACGCCGCTGCATTCGATGCAAACGGAGGTGTATTTGAACCTATTTTTACTGAAGAAGATGCAATCATCTCAGATGAATTGAATCATGCCTCTATCATAGATGGAATTCGACTATGCAAAGCAGCTCGCTATCGCTACAAACATTCAGATATGGCTGACCTTGAGACACAGCTTCAAAAAGCTCAGGCTCAACGATTCAGAATCATCGTTACAGATGGTGTGTTCTCTATGGATGGAGATATCGCAAAAATGAATGAAATCTGTGACCTTGCTGATAAATATGATGCGCTTGTGATGACCGATGAATGTCACTCTGCAGGATTTATTGGGAAAACAGGTCGAGGAGTTCCGGAATACCATAATTGCATGGATCGTGTGGACATCGTCACAGGAACACTTGGCAAGGCACTTGGAGGAGCCATGGGAGGATACACTACCGGAAGAAAAGAAATTATCGATATGCTGCGCCAGCGTTCCAGACCCTATCTTTTTTCCAATTCGCTGTCTCCGGCAATCGTTGGTGCCTCCAACAAGGTCTTTGACATATTAAGTTCTACGACTGAACTGCGTGATAAACTCGAATCTAATACGACGTATTTCAAGGAAAAGATCATCGCATCAGGTTTTGATATTAAAGCAGGTGATTCACCTATCGTACCGATCATGTTATATGATGCTGCTTTATCACAAAAATTTGCAGACGCTCTGCTGGAGGAAGGTGTTTACGCGATCGGATTCTTCTATCCTGTTGTAGCAAAAGGTCAGGCTCGAATTCGAACACAAATTTCTGCCGCACACAGTTTGGAAGATTTGGACAAAGCAATTCAGGCATTTATAAAAGTTGGGAAACAACTAGGCGTAATTTGAAGTTTATCAACTTCGACACCCTTTGCAAATATAAAATTGGTAAATAAAAACAGATCGTTTGAACAGGATAACGTTAATGAACCCGATCCGAATTTGCACTAAAACTTTGGCTTGATTTAAAAATTAATCCAAAGTTCCGATTGTTCAATATAGTTGTTATATTTGCCCCCACCATTATTTACGGTGATGTAGCTCAGTCGGTAGAGCAAAGGACTGAAAATCCTTGTGTCGGCGGTTCGATTCCGTCCATCACCACTCAAAAAACCCTTGACATCATTACTGTTGAGGGTTTTTTCGTTTTTGGAGGTTTTTGGTGGAGTGGACTTCTCGCCCATATCTACTATAAATGAAAAGCCAACCTTCCGGCTGGCTTTCAATCGCTCCTCCTCTTATGTAAGGAAGTTGATTTCAAAAAATCTAAAACATTTCGTTTCGTAAATCAATAGTAAATAGCATGTTTTTATTTTTTATTGATTTTTTGAGTCAATTATATTGTATAATAATCCAATTTAATTGTTATTTTCAACACTTTTAATTCAGAGAAATGAACTGCATTAAACGAATTCTAAAAGAACAAGGACGCACTCAGAAGTGGTTGGCAATTCAATTGAATCGTAGTCAGAATACAGTATCTAGCTGGTGTGCAAATCAAACACAACCAACGGTTGATGACCTGTTTTTAATTGGTAAACTAATCAATGTCAGCCCAAAAGACTTAATTGTTGACAACAAACCCACACATAAATAATGGCAATAAAGAAATCAGAATTATACTCTTCCCTATGGGCGAGTTGTGATGAACTAAGAGGTGGAATGGATGCCTCACAATACAAGGATTATGTCCTGACTATGCTTTTCGTGAAATATGTCAGTGATAAGTATGCTGGCAACTCGGATAGTTTGATCGAAATACCGGAAGGTGCTTCGTTCGATGATATGGTCAAGTTGAAGAACCAACCAGACATTGGCGACAAGATCAACAAACAGATCCTGAGACCACTATTCGCAGCGAATGGATTGGAGGGTGTTGTCGAATTGGCGGATTTCAATGACGATGATAAGCTCGGAAGTGGAAAAGAAAAGGTTGATACGCTTACTAAACTGGTAGCCATCTTCGAGAACCCAGCACTTAACTTTAAGAACAACCGTGCAGAGGATGATGATGTGCTCGGAGACGCATATGAGTTCCTTATGAGGCACTTTGCCTCAGAATCCGGGAAAAGTAAGGGTCAGTTCTATACCCCAGCCGAGGTATCACGGATCCTTGCGAAGGTAATCAAGGTTAACGAGGCAGATAAGCCTTCCTATACAGCATACGATCCTACGTGTGGTTCTGGATCACTTCTTCTCAAAGTTTCCGAAGAAGCACCAAATGGCTTAACGCTGTATGGTCAGGAAAAGGATATTGCCACTAAAGGTTTGGCGATCATGAACATGTGGTTACACGGTAATCCTGAAGCCTCCATTGCTGGGAAGAACACCATTTCAGATCCTCAGTTCAAAGAAAACGATGGTTCACTCAAACGATTTGATTTCGTCGTAGCCAATCCTCCATTTTCGGTAAAGAACTGGACCAACGGAATTAGTCCGATCGATGATGTGTTCAATCGCTTCAGGGGTTATGGAATTCCTCCTGAAAAGAACGGTGACTTTGCTTTCCTGTTACACATTCTGGCAAGTATGAAAAGTTCTGGGAAAGGTGCTGTAATTCTGCCTCATGGAGTATTATTCCGTGGGAATGCAGAAGCAGAGATCAGAAAGAACATCATTGAACGGAAATGGATCAAGGGGATCATTGGTCTTCCAGCGAACTTGTTTTACGGAACAGGAATTCCAGCTTGTATTATTGTTCTAGACAAGGAAAATACTGAAGAGCGCAAGGGTATCTTCATGATTGATGCGAGTAAAGGGTATATTAAAGATGGTAATAAGAACCGCCTTCGTGAACAGGACATCCATAAAATCGTCGATGTGTTCAATTCAGAAATGGAAGTGCCGAAGTTCTCACGCTTTGTACCTTTTGAAGAGATTGAAAAGAATGAGTTCAACTTGAATATCCCGAGATACATCGATACCCAAGAGGAAGAGGATATTCAGGATCTTCAAGCCCATTTGAGTGGTGGAATTCCCAATCGGGATATTGATGGACTGGACAACTATTGGAAAGTGTATGGTTCCTTGAAGAAGGAATTGTTCGAACCGTTGAGAGGAGGATATAGTCAGTTGAAGGTTGAATCCAACAAAATCAAAGAAACAATATTCTCTCACCCTGAATTTGTAGCGTATAGTGAAGAACTGGAAAGTGTCTTTAACAGCTGGAAGGAAAAAGTCTCACCAATTCTTAATCACATCGATGGATCTACAGCACCGAAGAAATTCATTCACCAGATCACGGAAGAGCTTTTAATCGCTTACCGAGGAAAGAATTTAGTTGACCCCTACAATGTTTATCAGCACCTCATGAACTATTGGAACGATACCATGAAAGATGATGTGTACCTTGTTGTGGAAGACGGATGGACTGCCAACGTTAGACGGATCCTGGAAAAGAACAACAAAGGGAAAGAAGTTGATAAAGGTTGGACCTGCGACTTGATCCCGAAAGAACTCATCATTAACAAATACTTGTCTGCTGAACAATCTGAATTGAACGAACTACAAAGCTCATTGGAATCTGTGCAAGGTGAGATCTCTCAGTTTGAAGAAGAACATGCTGGTGATGAAGGATTGTTGTCGGAAGCTACGAATGATAAAGGCAGTTTGACCAAAGCAACAGTTACCAAATTCATTAAGGATAACAAAACCAATGCTGAAGAAAAGGAAGCGGTTGAACAGGCAAACCAACTTTTAATACTGTTTGATAAAGAAGCGGAATTGAAGAAAACGGTTAAAGCCAAAGAAGCGGAATTGGATCAAATGACCTTGGAACAGTTTGGAAAGTTGACTGCAAACGAAGTTCGGGAGATCGTAGTTGAAGACAAATGGTTGACATCTATCAAATCGGATATTCAGACTGAAATTGATGGTATTTCACAACGATTGACCACTCGTATTAAAGAATTGGGTGAACGTTATGACAACAAGTTAGGCTCCTTAGCAACCGAGACTGAAGCTCTCGAAGCCAGAGTCGCTGAACACCTCCAAAAAATGGGACTGGCATGGAGCTAACAAGATTAAAATATAAAGCCACTGAGATTGGTTTAATTCCAGACGACTGGGAAATGAAAACTCTTGGTGAAGTTGGTGATGTGAGAATGTGCAAAAGGATTTTTAATTACCAAACAAGCGAAAGAGGTGATATTCCGTTTTTCAAGATTGGAACATTTGGAAAAGAGCCAGATGCCTACATATCATCCACTTTATACAATGAATTTAGAAGAAAGTATTCTTTTCCAAAAAAAGGAACAGTATTAATATCCGCAGCAGGCACAATAGGGAGAACAATTGTCTATGATGGCAATGACGCTTACTTCCAAGATTCAAATATCGTTTGGATTGACAATAATAATCAGATCATTTCAGACGAGTATCTGAAACATGTTTTCCCTTTTGTCAAGTTTAATACTGAAGGAGGTACAATTCAGAGGTTGTATAATAGCATTTTGAAAAGTGGTCGTTTTCCTGCGCCCCCAACCCTCACCGAACAAGAAGCGATCGCTACTGCCTTGAGTGATGTTGATAAGCTCATCAGCAGTTTGGAGAAATTGATAGCTAAAAAGAAAGCCATCAAGCAAGGTGCAATGCAGCAGTTGTTGACACCACCACAAAAAGGAGGGAAACGATTGCCTGGCTTTAGCGGGGAATGGGAAGAAGTTACCTTAGGGGAATTAACAGATCTTATTACCAAAGGGACAACTCCAACCTCATTGGGAAAGAATTTCACTTATTCTGGTGTAAACTTTATCAAAGCTGAGTCAATTGATAAAACAGGTAGAATTATTAACGATAAAGTAGCCTATATTGATATCGAAACTCATGAATTGCTATCCAGATCAAAGATAAAGAATAACGATATCCTCTTCACGATTGCAGGAGTTCTCGGTAGAGTCGGTGTAATTCATGAAGAGAACCTTCCAGCAAACACTAATCAAGCAGTGGCGATAATAAGGTTGAAAAAGACGTTAAATCTAATTGTCCCTTTCTTTTTCCACTTGTTTCGCTCAAATTATATTCTAAAGCACATCGACTCTGTTAGCGTGCAAGGAGCACAAGCTAATTTTTCATTAACTGACGTTGGTAATATTCCGTTAATCATCCCTTCAAGTTCTGAAGAACAAGATACCATCGCACAAATTTTATCCGATATGGATAAAGAGATTGAATCGTTAGAATTGAATAAAGAGAAATACCATCAGATTAAACAAGGTATGATGCAGGAATTATTAACGGGTAAAACAAGGTTGGTATGAAGAAATATGTGAGAGTTATGTTAGGCTCCAAAAGCATCTGAATCATGAATAATACCATTGGAAAACCAGAGATCGTAACGCAGAACAGAGTCATTCGTCTTTTTAAGGAGGAATTGAACTATGAATATCTGGGTGATTGGCAGATTGTACAACTTAAGGTTAACTTGAAAAATAATTAATTAAGCGAATTGCTTCATGGCTTAATTAATAAATTCATTATTTAAGATTTTTGTCACTTTTCTTAATTAAGGATATATTTGTTTAAGCAAATTACAGAAATGGAAAAATTTATTGCAGGAAAGTATATCAATCAAGGCTATTACAAAAGCTTTCAACCCAACTTCATCAACAAAGATTGGGAAATAACCAGTATGGATATTATTAGCTTATTGAGTAAGGCAGATAGACAATTGGGAAGATTAGATATGTATTCCGAATATGTCAACATTGACTTATTTATCCGCATGCACATTGCAAAAGAAGCAACACAATCTTCCAAAATCGAGGGAACTCAAACCAATATGGAAGAGGCTTTCTTGAAGAAGGAAGAAATTGCCATTGATAAACGAGACGACTGGGAGGAGGTGCAAAACTACATTCAAGCAATGAACGAGGCTGTAAAATTGCTACATACACTTCCCTTTTCATCTCGATTGATAAAACAGACACACAAAATCTTATTGCAAGGAGTGCGGGGAACTCATAAATTACCGGGTGAGTTTCGAATCTCGCAAAACTGGATAGGTGGAGCAACTATCAATGATGCTGTATTTATACCACCCGTTCATACATCAATAGGAGAATTGATGTCAGATTTGGAACATTTTGCAAATAACGAATTGAGTCACCTTCCAGATTTACTCAAGATTGCAATCATACACTATCAATTTGAAACCATCCACCCATTTTTGGATGGAAATGGAAGAGTCGGCAGGCTATTGATAACCTTATATCTCGTGAACAAAGGAATACTGAAACAGCCAATTTTATATTTATCCGACTTTTTTGAGAAAAATAGAATGCTTTATTACGATAATTTGATGCGTGTTAGAACACACAATGACATCAATCAATGGCTAAAGTTTTTCTTAATAGGTGTTATTGAAACTGCCAAGAAAGGGGTGACCACATTTGATGGCATTATGCAATTACAAAAGACATTAGAAATAAAAATCAAGAGCTTAGGGAATCGGAGTGGTGATGCAAAAAAAGTAGTAGACTACCTCTATACACAACCTGTTATTGAGGTGAATCGAGTGGAAGAAATCATTCAGAAATCGAACGTGACAGCATATAAGTTACTCGACACATTAGAGGAATTGGAAATACTAAAAGAAGTATCGGGTGCTCAACGCAACAAATTGTATGTATTCAATGAATATCTGAACTTATTTAATCGAGACGAATGAACACAATAGGCAAACCAGAACGCACTACCCAAAATAGGATTATCCAGCTCTTCCAAGAGGAGTTGAACTATTCCTATTTGGGTGATTGGCAAGAAGAACAGCGCACGCTACCTATTGAAGAAGAATTATTGATAGCGTCTTTAGTTAAGAGAGGTTACGATAGCAATGTTGCAAGAAAAACCTGTGATGAATTGGTGAAAGTCGCAACATCACTACATAACGGGCTTTATGAAGCTAATAAGGAAGTGTACAAGCTGTTGCGATATGGTGTGACCGTTAGAGTAGAACAAGGTCAACCTAAAGAAACCGTATGGCTCATTGATTGGAAAAATCCAGACAACAACCATTTCGCCATTGCCGAGGAAGTAACCTTTAAAGGTGGTCAGCATGACAAGCGACCTGATCTGGTCATCTATGTGAATGGAATAGCCCTTGGAGTAATCGAACTGAAACGAAGTAAAGTTGGTGTATCTGAAGGGATCCGTCAGAACCTTGACAACCAGAAGCCAATGTTCATCCGGAAGTTCTTTACCACCATTCAATTCGCTTTTGCCGGAAACGATGCGCAAGGACTTCGTTATGGAACCATTGAAACTTCTGAGAAGTACTATTTACAGTGGAAAGAAGAAGCTTCCAAGCATTTTGATTATTCGTTAGACAAACATTTATTCGTTTTATGCCAAAAGGAACGCTTTTTAGAGCTTATCCATGATTTTGTGGTTTACGATAAGGGGGTAAAGAAATTATGCCGTCCTAACCAGTATTTCGGAATTACGGCAGCCCATACAAATGTGAGAACCAGGCAAGGCGGAATCATCTGGCACACTCAAGGGTCAGGTAAGAGTCTCACAATGGTATGGCTCACGAAATGGATCCTGGAGAATATTGTGGATAGTCGTGTGCTTATCATTACAGATCGTGAAGAGCTGGATGACCAGATCCAAAAGCTATTCATCGGAGTCGAAGAAAGTATTTACCGAACAAAGAGCGGTCGAGATCTTATCAAAGTATTGAATGAAAAGAACCATTCATTAGTTTGTAGTCTGGTCCACAAATTCGGAAGAAACTCAGAAGAAGGCGATTACGATTCATTCATTGAGGATTTGAAGGAAAGTCTCGGAACTGACTTCAAGGCAAAGGGTGATATTTATGTCTTTGTCGATGAGTGTCACCGCACCCAATCGGGTAAATTGCACGAAGCGATGAAATTGATCTTGCCAGAATCCTTGTTCATTGGTTTCACGGGAACGCCACTCCTTAAAAAAGACAAACAAAAGAGTATTGAAGTTTTCGGTCCATACATCGGAAATCCATACAAGTTTGATGAAGCTGTTGAGGATGGGGTCGTATTGGACTTGCTTTACGAAGCAAGAGATGTGGAACAGTTTGTAACAGACCAACAATCCATTGACGAGTGGTTTGAAGCAGAAACCAAAGGATTAACCGATGTTGCGAAGGTAGAGCTCAAGAAACGATGGGGAACTATGCAGAAAGTGCTTGGATCCAAATCACGTCTGGAAAAGATTGTCTTTGATATCATTAAGGACTTTAAGATTAAGCCACGGTTGTCTTCAGGTGAAGGTAACGCTATGTTAGTCTCAGGCTCAGTGTATCAAGCTTGTAAGTACTACGAACTTTTCCAAAATGCTGGCTTCAAGGAATGTGCAATCATTACTTCCTATGAACCGCATCACGGAGATATCAAAGGAGAAGAAACAGGCGAAGGATCACCTACTGACAAGCTTCTGAAATATGAGATCTATACCAAAATGTTGAATGGTAAATCCACTGAAGATTTCGAGGCAGAAGCAAAAGCTCAGTTCATTAAAGAACCTGCAAAAATGAAGTTGCTTATTGTGGTAGATAAGCTACTCACTGGATTCGATGCTCCTTCTGCCACTTATCTCTACATAGATAAGAACATGCAAGATCACGGTTTGTTCCAAGCTATTTGTCGGGTGAACCGTGTTGATACGGACGATAAAGAATTTGGCTACATCGTTGACTACAAAGACCTATTCGAAAGTTTAGAGAAATCGATCACCGACTATACGTCATCTGCTTTTGATGAATATGATGAGGATGATGTCAAAGGTTTGCTTTCTGATCGCTATGAAGTTAGTAAGGAAAGACTTGAAACAGCTTTGGAGACAGTTCGTGCAATGTGCGAACCAGTGCACCCAAAGGATGAACCAACATTTATACATTACTTCTGTGGTGATACTGAAAACCCAGAGGATATCAAGAGAACTGAGGAAAGACGTGTTGCGCTATACAAAGCTGTCGTTTCCGTGATTCGCTCTTATGCTAATGTAGCAAACGAGATGCATAAGCTTGGATATACAGAAGAACAAGCAGAGGCTATCAAAGAAGAAGTTAAATATTACTCAGACTTGAGAGACACGATTAAACTAGCAAGTGGTGATCTTCTTGATTTCAAAGCTTACGAACCAGGAATGCGTCAGCTAATGGATATGTATCTGGATGCGAAAAGTAGTAAGAAGATATCTGATTTTGAAAACAGCACCTTGGTTGATTTGATTGTAAATCTTGCCTCTGAACCACGAGAGGAATATGGAAAATCTAAACGGCAACAAGCAGTTGCAGAAACTATCGAGAACAACGTTCGGAAGGTAATCATAGAAGAATCCCAAACTAATCCGAAATACTACGAGAAAATGTCTGCCCTGTTGGATGAGTTAATCAAACAGCGTAAAGAGGAGACATTGGATTATCAGGAGTACCTCAGACACATAAAAGAGCTGGCAAGAAACGTGGCAACTCCTTCGGTATCTGAATACCCAAAAACACTCGATTCAAGAGCAAAACAAGCTTTATTCGATAACCTTGACCGCAATGAAATACTTGCTTTAGCATTGGATAATGTGATTCAATCGAATAAGCTCGATGGATGGCGTGATGGAGGTATCAAAGAAAGGAAACTTCGCCTAGCAATAAAGGACCTTATCAAGGACGAGGAACAGACGAATACAATAATGGAAATTGTCAAGGCACAACATGAGTATTGATAAGGAAGTCTTGAAAATAGCCAACGTCTCCATTGATGTTGTTCGTAAGGACATCAAGAATATGCACTTGGCAGTTTATCCACCAACTGGAAGGATACGATTGTCTGTTCCTTTAAAAGCTGATCCTGAAATGTTGCGCCTTTTCGCTATTTCAAAGCTTGGTTGGATCAAAAAACACATTAAAAACTTCATCGAGCAACCCAGAGAATCCAAAAGAACCTTTCAGAATGGAGAAAGTCATTACTTTTTAGGTAAGCGATTTCTCTTGAATATCCAACCAACCAACGGCTTCCCGAAAGTGTCAAAGAGTGGCAACAAATTAATCCTCCATATCACGGAGAATTCAACGCTGGAAGAACGCTCCAATGTGGTCAAGGAATGGTATCGGAAAGAATTAAAAAAACTTGTTCCTCAACTCATTGAAAAATGGGAATCCGTTATGGGGGTAAAATCGAATTCTTGGGGAATAAAGATCATGCGTACCAAGTGGGGAACGTGCAACATCGAAGAAAAACGGATCTGGCTCAACCTAGAACTTGCAAAGAAACCGATCAACTGTATCGAGTATATCGTGGTTCATGAACTTGTTCATCTTCTAGAACGCAACCACAACGACAAATTTGTAAAACACATGGACCTTTTCATGCCGAAATGGAGACAATTCAGAGATGAGTTGAACAGTCTTCCAGTTGCGCATAATGATTGGGGGTATTGACGAAATGACTATGATCGAACTATCACAAACAAAATCTATGGTTCCCAATCTCGATCCTAAATTTGAATATAATAGATTGGTAATAATTGGCAATGGCTTTGACCTTGGGCTTGGTTTAAAAACAAGTTACGAGGCTGTCTCAAAAAACTGAGCAGCCTCTTTCTGCTCCTCCTGCTGGGCTTGCCTCAATTGCGCTTAGCTACATTCGGTATAAACTTCTCGCCCATATCTATTATAAATGAAAAAAGCCAACCTTCCGGCTGGCTTTCTCTCGCTCCTCCTGCTGGGCTTGCCTCAATTGCGCTTAGCTACATTCGGCATAAACTTCTCGCCCATATCTACTATAAATGAAAAAAGCCAACCTTCCGGCTGGCTTTCAATCGCTCCTCCTGCTGGGCTCGAACCAGCGACCCTCTGATTAACAGTCAGATGCTCTAACCGACTGAGCTAAGGAGGAATGCATTCTCACTAGTGAAAAAGCGAATGCAAATATAGACAAAGAATTCATTCTATCAAGTCAGCCACGAAAATTTTCGGAGCTGCTAAAAATCTTCATCATCAATGGTAAAATCATCAAAATCATCATCGACATCTTCCCTGTCTAACTCATCGGCAATAGCATTACCTTCATTTTTGGCCGGACGCAGAATGTTCGTTTTGGTAATCGTTAATCGCAACTCTGTTCGGATTGACCCATCCTCTTGTGCATAAGCCTTAGCAAAAGGAGTGCCTTCCAGTTCAACTAATGCTCCCTTCTTCAATAAGTCAAGAATCCGAAGGTTAACACCATCCCTTTTCCATATGGTACAGTTTACCCAAGTGGTTTTTGTTTTTGTTTCTCCACTTCGCTTATCACGCCAGTTCTTATTGTGTGCAACCGGGAAGTTGATAGCAATTAATCCTCTCTCCATGTGATTCAAAACCGCATCTCTTCCAACATTACCTATTAATCTTGTTTCAAATACAGTGGCCATATCATAGTTTTCTCATCCGTGAAATTACGCATTATCAAAGTTGATTTTCAATTCTTGACCAAAAATGTATCCTCAGTTACTCATTTTTGGTTTCAAATAGAATACGTGAATACGCCATACTTGAAAATACGACATGAAGGACAAGATAATTCACTGGGTAGAACATTTAATGATGCAAAAATAATCTGCAGTAATATGTACTTTTAAAGTATGATTGAAGGATTCACAGATCTGCAATTAAAGATTCGAACATTGCCGGAAAAACCGGGGGTGTACCAATATTTCGACAAGAATGATGATATCATTTATGTTGGAAAAGCTAAGAATCTCAAAAAGCGTGTTTCATCTTACTTCAATAAAACGCAGGAAAATTACAAGACCCATGTATTGGTAAAACAGATTGTTAGACTCGAATATACTGTTTTAGAAAGTGAGCCTGATGCCTTGTTATTGGAAAATAATCTGATCAAGAAACTTCAGCCGAAATACAACATACAGCTCAAGGATGACAAAACATATCCTTGGATCTGCATTAAAAAAGAAGCTTTTCCCAGGGTATTCAGCACACGTCGTTTCGTGCGTGACGGCTCGGAGTATTTCGGTCCGTACCCGAATGTAAAAGTGATGATGACACTTCTGAACCTCATCAAAGAGTTATATACACTGCGGACGTGCGCACTCGATTTGTCTCCGGAAAAAATCGCTCGGAAAAAATACAAGGTGTGTCTGGAATATCATATTGGAAACTGCAGAGGCCCCTGTGCCGATCGTCAAGAGGAAAGCTCCTATCAGGAGGAAGTGGAACAGATTCGACAATTATTGAAAGGAAATATTCGATCCCTGATTAGCCTGCTCACAGCCCGAATGAAAGAACAAGCCGAGGCATACCATTATGAAGAGGCACAAAAGTCGAAGCTGAAGATTGAAGCACTCGAAAAATACCGTTCAAAATCTACGGTGGTCTCCTCCTCGATCAGGCGTGTGGATGTATGCACGCTACTCAATGAACAAGATTACGCGTTTGTGAATTATCTGTCTATACATGACGGTGCCATTGTACATGCCTATACCGCAGAAGTGCGAAAAAAACTCAATGAATCCAGGGAAGAGATACTCAGTTATGTGCTACCCGAATTACTAGAACGTTTTGAAAGCAACACCCGCGAAGTTTTAACAGATCAACCTTTAGACCTTAAGTTCGAAAATGTTTCGATTACTGTTCCGCAAAGAGGAAATAAAAAGGAGTTGGTTGAATTATCAAAAAAAAATACGCTTTACTACAAGCAGGATAAGCAAAAACAAGAAAAAATCAACGATCCCGAACGTCATATAAAGCGCATTTTAGAACAGATAAAAAAAGATTTTCGCTTGAAGGAACTGCCCGAACATATGGAATGCTTCGACAATTCAAATATCCACGGGACAAATGCTGTTTCTGCATGTATCGTGTTTCGAAACGGCAAAGCAAGTAAGAAAGACTACCGGCATTTCAATGTAAAATCAGTAATCGGACCCGATGATTTTGCCACAATGGAAGAAGTGGTTTACCGGCGTTATAGGCGCATGTTAGACGAAGGGCATTCGCTACCACAACTTATTATCATCGATGGTGGAAAAGGACAACTAAGCGCAGCATTGAATGCCCTTGAGAAGCTCAATATACGAAGGGAAGTAGCCATTTGTGGTATTGCTAAACGACTGGAGGAGATCTTTTTTCCGGGCGACAGTCTGCCTGTATACATCGACAAGCGCTCTGAAAGCCTGAAAGTAATTCAACAGATGAGAAACGAAGCGCACCGATTTGGAATTACCCATCACCGGAATCGGCGAAGTAAAAGTTCGATTACCTCAGCACTTTTAGACATTCCGGGAATCGGACCTAAGACACAACAAGAGCTAATGAGCGCGTTTAAAACAATTTCCGCAATCAGGCAGGCCACACTTGAAGATTTGACAAAAGTGATCGGAAAAGCGAAAGCCAATTTGATCAAATCAATTGAAAAATAAGGGCTTGACAATGTTTATATTGTCGAACCATTAAACGTATGATTTTTAATGAACTATGACATAAGAGCGAGAATGAGTGTGAGTGTGAAGAAAAAAAGCAGAGTCATGTTTCGCTCTCGCTCTCACACTCACTCTGCTTTTTGTACCCGAGGCCGGAATCGAACCGGCACTCCCGAAAGAACAGGATTTTGAATCCAGCGCGTCTACCAGTTCCGCCACTCGGGCAAAGGGTTTTAGGCTAATCGGACTGCAAATATATATTTTTTATTCAAATATTTAGGAGTCACATTTTTCATGAATCGATTCCATTTGAATATCGTAAATTTAGCCTTCAACCAAACTGGCATGACCTATTCGAAATTTAAAAGAATTGGTTCAAGCCGATGAGCACGTTTAGCCAAATAGTAAAGGAGAAGAAATGACTATTATATCACACATTGTATCATGAAACATTTTATCCTGTATTTAACTTATTTTCAATTCGCATCAGCCATAGCTCAGATCGTGAGGCCCGAGAACAAATTACTTTGGGAAATTTCAGGAAATGGATTGACAGGAAAAAGTTATTTATTTGGCAGTCTTCATTCCAATGATCGTCGAATCTTCAATTTCTCAGACTCCACATACATCGCTCTTCAAAATGCAAAAGGAGTTGTACTTGAAACGGATCTTTTTTCACTTTTTGGAGAATGGGACACACGTCAGAAAGAGGTTGAATTACTATTCGACAGTAAAGGAAAGCCTTACACAGGGTGCAATAAACCATCCCTTACGGATTATGGAGACGAAAATGGTATGCCACAATTCATGGACGCTTATTTTCAAGAATACTGCTACAATGCCGGCAAGAAGTTTTTTGCCCTTGAAAAAGTCAAAGATCAACTGAAAACTATGTCTGATTGGGGCCAAACTGAAAAAGATGGCTTGCGAATAGACCCCTTTTTATGGAGTCAAGAAAAACTGATAGCGTTTTATTTAAAAGGCGATATTGTCATGCTTGATCGTATGATGAAAGCCAATCTCTCTCTAAGTCCGGGAATGTATGATGAAATAATAACCGCACGAAATCAAATTATGGCAAAGGGTTTGGACTCTATCATTCGTACGAATCAAGTTTTTTGCGCTGTTGGGGCAGGTCATCTTGCAGGAGAATCAGGTATAATAAACTTACTTCGTTCAAAAGGGTATACGCTCAGACCTATTCTTGCGACCTTCAGTGAAAATCAGCTTTCAGCCAAAGTTGCTATCAAAAATGCTCGATCATATACCTATTTACACCCTGCTTCCGTTTTAGTAGCTACATTTCCCGGAAAACCGCTTGAAATGCGCATATGGGACAATCATCCTTTCCTCATATATCGAGAAATGGGACAGGGTAACACCTATTCTGTTGAAATATTACCTTCAGATTCTTCCCTCACTTTGAAGGATCAGGCAGCCATTTATATCGCAAGTCCAAATGAAACATTTTATGAATGTCGCACCATGGATGACGGCACAAATCTGTGTGAGGGAATTGCCGATACGTATCCGGAAGGCCCCCATTGGATCAGGCTGATTCAAAGTGAAACGCATTTAGTAATAATGAAAGCCTACGGAGGAAATAAATTTATGAATTCAAACCGTCCGGATTTATTTTTCAATAAGATAGGTTTTGAATGATGAGAAGTATTATTTAGAATCTAATTGACACAGTCTTTTTTACCTATGACCAAATTTACCGATCAGATTGCCAAATACATTTTTGACCATAATCTCGACCTAAGAAACCTGGTCATAATCCTCCCTTCTGAACGAGCCAAGAAATACGTCACGGCCTCTCTTTTCGATGCAACGGCGAAACCTCTGCTTGCGCCTCAAATGCTCACAATAGACCAATGGATCAAAAAGTTAAGTAAGCGAACAGTAGTTGATCGTACGCGAATTTTACTGCGCATGTACGACATCTACCTCAAACATAAATCCGATCCATCTATAGTTTCGTTCGATGAGTTTATGAGCTGGGGCACTACCCTACTCTCTGATTTCGAAGAGATCGACCGCTACTTGCTAGACCCCACAGTTGTTTTTCGCAACCTACGATCGATACATGAATTGGAATCATGGTCTTTCTTAAGCGAAGAATTATCTGATGGTCAAAAAAAATTCCTCGAGTTCTGGGAAATGCTTCCGGTATATTATAAAGAATTAAATGAACGACTTGAAAACGAAGGAATCTGTTATTCGGGAAGCGCATATGCATGGGTCGCACAAAATATTGAAACAGTGTTTGTGGAGAACAAAGCGAGTGTTTTCTTATTCGCCGGATTCAATGCGCTCTCAGCAGCAGAAAAACATATTATCACTCAGCTTCATAAAATGGGTAGAGCTCACGTGCTCATTGATGCAGATGATTTTTACCTTAAAGATTCGAATCACGAAGCCGGACGTTTCTTGAGGGAATTACTCAGCGAACTAAAGGTCAAAGAATTACCTTTTATTGGGGATAAAATGGCAACTTTACCGATTCGAGTAGAAGTGATTGAATGTGCACAGCATACGGGACAGGTAAAAGTTGCTGCGACTGTTTTATCCAAATTAGCAAAGGAGGAAATGAACGAAACACTTTTATTGCTGGCAGATGAACAACTTATTGCCCCACTCCTCAGAAATTTACCCAAAAAAATTCAAAAAGCCAATATCACTTTAGGTTTGCCATTACAACATACAGCTCTGAAAACTTGGGTAGAGCTGCTCTTTTCCATTCAGGAAAATCGCAAAAGATTCAAAACATCTGCTACCTACATATTTGATTTACAGCGTTATTGGAATCATCCGTTTACCTTACTTTTTTTATCTGAAAGTGACAAGAAAACAATTGTAAGAATTGAACAGGAATTAATTAGAAAAAACAATCTTTTCGTCGGTCAAAACAAAATGCTTCTAAACAATGAATCAGACAGACTAACGAAATTAATTTTTTCCAACTGGTCAGATGACTGGCTTTTAGCAGTTCAGACTTTTAGAAAGATGAATGGCCTACTCTGCTCAAAGTTTAGTGCCGCAGATGATTTTGAAAAAGCCATCATTGAAACATTTGAAAAAGGACTGGTTGACTTGGAGAACCTTATTTTGGAAGGACTACCCAGTCTTAATCTAAAAAGTTTCAAATTGCTCTTCTTTCATCATTGGTCCCGCCTCGCACTGGCTTATCATGGAAATCCGTTAGAAGGAGTACAAATTATGGGCTTACTGGAAACACGTTTGCTAGATTTTAAAAACATTATTGTACTCGGATTAAATGAAGGGTCAATGCCACCCATAAATGCTGTGCAGACAATGATTCCAATGGACTTAAGGAATTACCTTAAATTACCTACGCCACGTGAGAAACAAGGATTGTTTGCGCATCATTTCTATCGCTTGTTCCATAACTGCGAACAAATGTGGATCACATATACGTCCTCACAGGAATCGATGGGCAGTAATGAAGCGAGCAGATACATTCTCCAGATGGAACTGGAATGGAGTCGAATAAATAAAAATATGCTCTTCCATCGATCTTTCTATTCCTTGTCAAGTGAGGAAAGTGTTACCGAATCTCATGTCAGCATAAAAAAAACAGATGAAATCAAACAGCGATTGAACGAGTTCTTTCAAGCTCCGGTGTCTGCTTCCGGACTTAATAAATATATGCGTTGTCCACTCGACTTCTACTATCAATATCTTCTCGAGTTTGGGGAAGACGAAACAATAGAGGAGGAAGTTGAAAATAATACGCTGGGGACATTCATACACAATGTTCTCGAGTTGTTATACGCACCTTTTGCCCGCCATGAAAAAAACGGAGAACTTAAATCGATTCAACCCTCTAACCTTACAACTGCGGATGTGGACCATATGTTAGGGAAGTTCAAATCACTGATGTTTGATCAATTTATGAAACACTTTGATCAGGACGAATCGGCATTCAAAACCGGAAGAAACATGTTAAGTTTTGAAATGGCATGCGAACTTACTGAACGTTTTCTAAGAAAAGAACGAGTCTTTATTTCTGAACAATCTGAGCCTGTATTTATCGAATACATCGAAGTAGAACTTCGAGGAGAAGTTGAAATCGAACTAGATGGTGAGAAAAGATTAATACTGCTTAAGGGATTTGTAGATCGTATAGATTCAGTTGGTGGTAAAACACGTATCATTGACTATAAATCAGGTAAAGCAAAAGAGGATGATGTCCGTCTAAAAAAGAGAAAATCAGAGGAATCGCTGGTATCCTATTTTTCGTCTACGAAACATGCCGTTCAACTTTCCTTCTACAGCTACCTCTACCACCAGAAAACCGGCACATATCCATATTCTTCATCGATTCACTCCCTTGTTAATCTCGATAAGGGCCCTCTATCTTTACAAACTGATGACTTAAGTCAGGAAGAATTGTTGGGGTTGTTCCCACTATTTATCCGGGATGTGATAAATGAAATTTACGACATTGAGGTTCCATTCGAACATCAATCAAACGGTAATCGAAGTTGGTGCCAACATTGTGAATGAAAATAACAAGGGAAATATAGTCCTATACCGATTTATGATATGCACTGCTCATTTTAATTTTTATTAGAAGCGAAGAAAAAATTACCCGATGGAAGTGGAGGTTGATTTTAAACACACCATTAATAGAATTAGTACAACTCCATTTTTAAGGCAGTGCGGTAATCTTTAATCTCCTCACGATTAATTTTGTGCTCGGCATTCTTAAGTAAGTTCAATAGATAGAGAAGATTTTCTTTGTCCTCAATTTCAATAGGATATTCATTACCATCCTCATCCTCTTCGAATTGAGCCTGTACAGCAAATGAATCATTTTCGGTCAAGAACTCATAAGTTAGGCGTAGCACCTTAGTAACCAGTGGATCTTGCTCTTTCAAAGAAAATTCTCTCAACTCTTTCAGATCGTCAATCAGTTTGGAAGCCGACAAGCCTTTCTTCTCGACCTTATCAATTACTTCATCCAACTTCTTGTTTGCTGCTACACTTTTCATAGGAGGTATTTTAACCGTTTTCGGATTTCTTGTTTACAAATTTACACAACTTCAATTATATGTGAAGCAAAAGAGAGCCTTAAAACCAAAAAAATACCGATATGAATGAAAGTCCAAGATAAAGTTTTCTCAGTTCAAATCGTATTTTTGTAAAAATGTAATTTGTGGTGGACCTCATAATTAAAGGCGTAGTAACTGGATTTATATTGGCTATCATGATCGGGCCTGTATTTTTTATACTACTTGAAACAAGTATAAGGAGAGGAGTACGTGCTGCATTTGCATTTGATTTAGGAGTTCTACTGAGCGATGTAATTTATATTATGATCGCTTATGTATTTTATGCTGAGGTCTCTTCCATCCTAAGTGGAGAAAAACAAGAACTAATGAAGTTGGCAGGAGGCATATTGTTCTTAATATATGGCATTATTATGTTTTTCAAACGCACTAAGGAAATGAGCGTAAATGAAGACGGTAACACAATACAAGGAATCAAAGATTATGTACTTCTCGGTGTTAAAGGATTTCTGTTGAATTTTGCTAACCCCATGGTTATTTTTTACTGGTTTAGCGTTATTACACTTGGCGCGAAACATGAATCGCCTAATGAACCACGCGTCTACCTTCTTTACTTTTTAGCTACAATTCTAATTACTTTTTTTTCCTTCGACATCTTGAAAATTTTGGGGGCCAAAATGTTGCGTTCACTCGTTACTGAACGCGTGCTTATTACATTAAATCAATTGATCGGCATTGTATTTGCCACTTTTGGCGTCTTTTTAATTGTGCAAGGATCAAAAGTATTTATGTAATCACATTGCTATTCATTTATTTAGGCTTATCCAATCATGAAAAACTTTTTAATGAGCGCTATCCTATTCGTGTCTGGAACTAATTTCGCTCAACAAGTACTCAAGGAAAATCTGTCCCCAAAAGAAACCCTCTTCTGGGATTACAATAAAACGCAAATCCAATCTTCCGGATCCTATTTTAAGGATGCCATTGAAACAACACATCAAAAGCATGGTAAATGGACCTACTATGACCGCTTCGGTCAACTGGAGGAAGAACGCAACTATTATAAAGACATTCTTCATGGAAAGGTTTTACTTTATTATCCTAACAAGAAACTAAAACAAGAAGGTTATTTCAATCTCGGCCGACAAGACAGTATTTATAAAGAATACTTTGAAAATGGGAAATTATCCATGGAAGGACATTACAAACTAAACGAACCTGTCGGTACATGGACCTACTACTATCTGGATGGCAGAAAAAAATCTGTTGAAGAATTGAAAGGTGGGCAAAGTTATATTCTTTCCTTCTGGTTACCCGACTCATTTAACACTCAAACAATCGTTGATGGCAATGGTGAAATGGCAACCTATCATTCCACAGGAACAGTCAAAGAATGGTATAATTTTAAAGATGGACTTAAGGACGGTCCTTTCGAAGAAATCAGTTCTTATGGATACACAACCATCAAAGGGTATTTTAAACTCGGAGAAAAGGATAGCACCTGGACATATTCCTATTACACGGGAGACAAAGAAAAAATCAGCAATTATAAGAAAGGAAAACTGGATGGTCTGTACATGTATTTTTATGATAATGGCAAAATTAATGTCTCTGGCAATTATCAAGAAGGCAAAAAAAGCGGTCGTTGGATATGGTACACGAACACAGGTACCAAGGATATGGAGGGAGAATTCAAAGAAGATCTTCAAGATGGTGCTTGGATCTATTACTATCCAACGGGTGAACTTTCATATGAAGCCCATTACGATAATGGATTAAAAACCGGACATTGGGTTTACTATTATAAAGACGGAAAGAAATTCAAAGAGGGAGATTTTAAAGAGGACCAAAAAGACGGCAAATGGGAAACTTGGTATGAGAATGGGGCATTATTGATGACAGGTGAATACAAAAATGGAAAAGAGGAGGGTGAATGGAAAAATTTCTGGGAAAATGGTACACTAAAAAATAAATCCACGTTTAAAAAGGGTGAACTAAACGGCTCATGGACATCAGTTTACCCCAATGGAACCACCAAATTGACAGGCACCTACGAGAATGGTTTTCAGGTCGGGGAATGGATAGAGTACTTTGAGAATGGCAAAACAAAAGACGTCATAACCTTTAAATTACTCAGGGAGAAATCGAAGATAGATTATGGCATAATGAAAGATCGTGAGCGTTGGAAAAGTATAAAAGATGGACCCTGCGTTTCCTATTCTTCAAAAGATTTTGGAAAAACGGAAGAGGGCGTTTTCAAAGATGGAATGAAAGAGGGCGTTTGGACAGCATATCATCCCGGAGGAAAAATCCCTGCAGTTGTTTCGTCTTACAAAAAAGGAGAACTGGACGGCAATATGAAACAATACGATCGTAGGGGAAACCTGCTCCAAGAAATCGAATACAAGAATGGGCTTAAACATGGACGTTTCATTATTTATGATAATGAGCGAAAAAAACGGGTTGAAAAATCATTCGACATGGGCATGGAGATTAATAAAGACAAGTAAATAAAAGCTCAGATTTTTATTTCCTCTATGGCCTAATTGTCAGATTCATATTTGAACTGCCCATCGTTTTATGAACAAAAATTTAAGATTCCAATCCGACTATGATTTGTTCTATCACCTTTGGGTAATTAGCCTTTTCTAAGTCCGCAATCTTTTTTTTCAAAGATTCCAATGTTTCATCCGGTTCTATGCTGCATCTTGACTGATGAATAATTTCACCCTCATCGTATGCTTCATTCACGAAATGAATTGATATACCCGATTCCGACTCTCCCAATTTCAATACTGCCCGATGAACATTGTCCCCATACATTCCCTTTCCTCCAAATTTGGGCAGCAAGGAAGGATGAATATTTATGATTTGATTTTCAAACATCCCGGAAAATTCCTTAGGAATCATCCTCAAATATCCTGCGAGTATGATAAAATCAATCTTGTTGTTTTCGCACAAGCTATGCAGGAAACTAGAGTTCGAGGCGTCTTCGTTACTAATCAAGTATGTCAAAATATTGAATTCGGCTGCCCGATGAATTACCCCGGCGTTCGGATTGTTAGTAACCACAACCTTCACTGAAATACTGGGATGTTGATTGAAGTAGGACATTATATTTACCGCATTTGAGCCTTGTCCGGAGGCAAAAATGGCCAAGTTATACTGTTCCATCACCCAAAGGTACAAAGTAAAATAGATCCCATCCTAATGAGCCCCTGTTCCTATTCGGAAAATTAAATACCTAAACCAAAAATAATTAAGTGAATAAATAATTTTGATATTTGAACCATTGTTTTTTTCTTTGCAGCCTGATTAACCCTAAAAACAAAAGAAATGTCTGACATTAAAGCAAAAGTAATAACTATTATCGTAGATAAACTGGGAGTTGAAGCAGGTGAAGTAACCAATGAGGCGTCATTCACAAATGACCTCGGTGCAGATTCACTAGACACGGTAGAACTAATTATGGAATTTGAAAAAGAATTCAACATTGCCATTCCTGATGATCAAGCTGAAAGTATTCAGACAGTGGGTGATGCTATTTCTTATATCGAGCAGCACGCGAATTAATTTAAAAATTCGTATTTTAAAGCAAAGCATTCTTTATGGAATTGAAACGAGTTGTTGTTACCGGAATGGGTGCACTTACCCCTATAGGTAATTCTCTTAGCGAATATTGGAAGGCTTTACTAGACGGAAAAAGCGGCGCAGCTCCGATTCAACAATTCGATGCCACTTTGTTTAAAACACAATTTGCATGTGAAGTAAAAAACTTCAATCCAGAAGACTTCATTGATAAAAAAGAAGCGCGCAAACTAGACCAATTCTCGCAGTACGCCATGGTTTCTGCATCAGAAGCCATGGCAGATGCTGCACTTTTAGAGTCGAACCCCAACTTAGACAGAATTGGTGTTATATGGGGCTCAGGAATTGGCGGGCTTAAAACTTTTCAAGACGAGGCACAAAACTTCTTTTGTGGCGACGGAACACCACGATTCAATCCATTTTTCATTCCAAAAATGATTGCAGACATCGCTGCCGGTCACATCTCTATTAAATACGGGCTTCGAGGTCCGAACTATGTCACTGTTTCTGCCTGCGCCTCTTCTACCAATGCTATTATCGACTCGTTCAATCTAATTCGCTTGGGCAAATCTGATGCAATAGTAACCGGGGGATCAGAAGCAGCAGTAAACCAAATGGGCATGGGTGGCTTTAATGCCCTTAAAGCGCTTTCTACCAGAAATGATTCTCCGGAAACAGCCTCGCGTCCTTTTGATGCAGACCGTGACGGGTTTGTATTGGGAGAGGGTGGTGGTGCTCTCATACTTGAAGAATATGAGCATGCACTTAAACGAGGAGCAAAAATTTATGCCGAAGTTATTGGAGGTGGAATGTCAGGTGATGCTTACCATATGACTGCTCCACATCCTGAAGGGTTAGGAGCAAAAAATACAATGCTCGCTGCAATCGAAGATGCAGGAATTGATCCCTCTGAAGTAGATTATGTTAATGTACATGGCACCTCTACCCCGTTGGGTGATGTAGCCGAAGTTAAGGCCATTCAACAAGTGTTTGGAGAACATGCCTACAAGCTCAATATAAGTTCTACCAAATCTATGACGGGTCATTTGCTTGGTGCTGCAGGGGCAATTGAGGCTATTGCTTGTATAATGGCAGTACAAAATGATATCATTCCTCCTACGATTAACCATTTCACAAATGACCCTGAACTGGATGATAAGCTAAACTTTACGTTTAGCAAAGCACAACGACGCATTGTAAATGTCGCTCTATCGAATACATTTGGTTTCGGAGGACATAATACGAGTGTCATTGTTAGAAAATTTAAAGGTTAGTTATCTCTGAAGTTTCCTTTCTTAAAATTAATCAGATCAGGGGATGAACTGGAATTAAAGACATTCATCCAACGCAGGTTTGGATACCGTGCAAAAAATGTTTCATTCTTCTTACAGGCGGTAACACATCGCTCAATAAATCATTCAGTAAGTGACATTTCCAATGAGCGACTTGAATACCTTGGTGATGCCATTTTAGACGCCGTGATTGCAGAATACCTTTATCATCGCTTTCCAAAAGAAGACGAAGGTTTTCTTACAAAGATCAAATCTAAAGTGGTGAACAGAAGAACCCTTAGCGAAATTGGAGAGGCGATGGAACTCAGAAAAGTGATGCGTTACCAAAAAGGAAGAAGTATTAATCTATCCACACTCGAAGGCAATGCATTTGAGGCCATAATGGGGGCTATATATCTGGACGGGGGCTACGAAGCGGTAAAAATGAGTATTCATGAACACATTCTAAAGAAATATGTCGACCTAAATAAAATACTTGAAGAAGAAATAGACTTCAAATCCCGCCTTTTCATTTGGAGTCAGAAAAGACGACTCCAACTCTCATTTGATGTCATATCCGAAGAAAATCTTGGAGGAAACTGGAGGTATTCAGTAATGGTTTCTATAAACGGAATACATTACGGTCGTGGATCCGGATCTTCGAAAAAAATGGCTGAACAAGTTGCATCTAAGGAGACTTTAGAGTTAATCGGAGAAATATAATGATCTGCTTTTAAGGCTAGTCAAAAATCCGTACCTTAGGTTAGGTTAATCATCCAAACTATGACCATACAGGAACTCGGTAAACTCGGAGAAACTTTAGCAGAAAATTATTTATCAATAAAAGGTTTTCGAATCGTTGATCGCAACATACGGTTTAAGAGGTTTGAAATCGATTTAATTGCAGAAATGGAAGATCTCATTGTCATTATTGAAGTCAAAACACGTCAAACCGATAGTATAGGCGAGCCCTGGCGAGCGGTTACCAAGTCAAAACAACGTCAGATAATCAAGGTGGCAGACCATTATGTGAAACTTAGGAAATTAACCAAAAATGTCCGTTTCGATGTTATTTCTATCGTTCACGATTCCGTTGGAACCCAAATAGAGCATATACCGGAGGCCTTTTATCCCTGCTGACAGTTAATACTGAAATAAGCTATCTTTGTACCTAAATTCTGCTCGTGAAGAACACAAGACATCAAAAAAGAAACGCTCCAAATTCAACTAGTACATCCACTAAAAGAAAAGGACCTGCACCAGAAGAGAAATCCAATTCAATCTCTAAAAATATAACTCGCTCAAAATCAACACAAAATAAACAAGTAAGTGCGCGCGATAAGCGAAAATACATTGACTTCAAGGAAAAAATTAAAAAAGGAGATCCACTTCCCTCATTTAACGAGGAAGAAATTCGATTAAACAAATACCTGTCTAATGCAGGAGTTTGTTCGAGGAGAGAGGCGGATCTTCTAATACAAACTGGTGTTGTTTCAGTTAATGGTTCAATAGTTACAGAGCTTGGTTATAAAATAAACCCGGGAGATGTTGTTCAATATGACGGAGAAACAATCAACGCTGAAATAAAACGTTACGTACTATTAAACAAACCTAAAGGGTTTATTACTACAATGGACGATCCTTTCGGCAGAAAAACCGTGATGTCACTCGTCAGAAAAGCTTGTCGTGAGCGTGTTTATCCCGTAGGAAGACTAGATCGTGACACAACAGGACTATTGCTGTTCACCAATGACGGCGATTTGGCAAAAAAATTAACCCATCCAAAATATAGGGCCTCCAAGATTTATCATGTTGAACTCAACAAACCTGTATCACGGGAGGACCTTCAGTCACTAATACAAGGAATAGATCTGCCAGATGGAAAAACGCAAGTAGATGTTGCTGAGTATGTTAAAGAGGACAGTGGTAGAGAGGTAGGAATTGAATTACATTCCGGCAAGAACAGGATTGTGCGGCGGTTGTTCGAAGCACTAGGCTATGATGTGATTAAGCTTGATCGTGTGCAATTTGCAGGTTTGACAAAAAAGGATTTGCCCAGAGGAATGTTTCGTCATTTGACCGAAAAAGAAGTGTCGTTTTTAAAAATGTCGTCATGAAGTGCTTCGGTTTGTTGATCGTTGTCTCAGTATTTACCGTTTCCTGTAAAAAAGAGAATGGTGAATCAGTAAATCCCTATTCAGACTATTTCTATGTTTACGACACCATACCAAAAATCTACCTTTACCGAGATGTATCGCATGGTTTGGATGAACAATTTCATAGAATCTATGGTGTTAAGGACTCAAGAGGAAAGCATATTGTCGTAGAAACTTATACTTCGGATGGCAGAATCATTGAAGCCCTGAATTATAATTTGGATACTCTAGATGTCATTGATCATATGGTAGTAGACCGTCTTCAAAAGAAAACAAAAGCAGAGCTTTTCAAGAATAGGATGATTCCCATGAACAAGAAAGAAGAAGCTGTCTTTGTGAGTCGTTTTCAAGGATTCCTCGACTCAACTCTTATCTTGAAAGAAATAAGCAGAAAGGTTCATGGCAATCAATTCAATTGGAACGTATTGGAGGAAGAAGTAGCCACAATTCGAATGGACGATCACATTCGTCTGACAAATTTCAATCCCATTACAAAAAATGAAACCGTATTAGAAGGAGAGTCGATTAATTATTTTGCCAAAGGCTATGGCTTGGTTGAATGGTTTACCCCGAACAATAAAGTGCATTATCGCTTGGAAAAGGTTATGAATCAGCAAGATTGGATCAAAGTCATATCAAGATGAAACTATTGGTTTTTCTAGTATTAACGAGTATAACATTGTGGCCTGCTACAGCTTTTGTTCAGTCACTTGCAAAAAAACCAAAGGTTTCATTTTCAAAGGGAACCATATTTGGATATTATGGTTACAATCGTTCATGGTATGGAAATAGCACGATTAATTTCAATGGTCCGGGTTATTCATTTTCTCTTAAGGGATCAAAAGCAGAGGACAATCCATTTTCCGTAGATCCTGGGCAGCAGTTGAATCCGCTTAGAGCCACAACGGGACAATACAACGTGAGATTAGGGTATCACATAAAAGATCATTGGGCTATATCCGTTGGATATGATAAATTAAAATATGTATTGCGGGATAGTGATCAGGTTTTGTTAAGCGGTCAAATAGAACCGGGAGTTGATATGATAAGCAACTGGAGCGGGAATTATACAAATACGCCAACCGAACTCTATCATTCCAACTTTCTTTATTCGAATTCCGGATTGAACTACCTGAGAGTGGAGCTCTCCCGAGCAGATCAATGGCTGGCAGCAGGTCGTTATCAACAAATTATTTTTTCTACTATAGCGGGCATTGGTTTTGGCGGATTAGTTTCCGACAATTCTTTCTTGTTTGCCGGTAAACAAGAACCTAAACTACGATCGTTCTCCGGATTTGCCCTTTCGGGTCATGTTGGAGTACGCCTGGAATTCTTTAAACATCTTTTCATTCAATCTAACTTCAGCGGAGGCTACATGAATCAAACCCATGTTAGAACAAATAGTATTGAACTCAATTCCTTTGCAGAACAGCGTTTTGGTTATTTACAATTCGACACTAATGTAGGTTTCTTTTTATATATTAGACCTGCGGATGAGTGCGACACTTGCCCGAAATGGTAGGATGTTTACTCTGATTTTCCAGACAATTTAAAGTCAACCTTATAATAAAAAATGGGGAGAAAACCCAGTTGTGTCTTTTCGGAAATGGGTTGATAAGCCGGAGAACTCACTACGGTCGGATCAAGGGACGGTGCGTAAGCCAAACTTAAAAGATTTCGGGTGTTTAGGATATTAACCAAGTCCAAACCGAATTCATGCGTTACTCTATTCGCATTCATTCTCCAACTGATTTTAAGATCCATGCGAAAATAATCTCTGAATTGAAGATCATTGAAAAGGGAATCACGAAAAATAATCTCCTTAAGCGAATCGGTTTTTGCTAAGTCTACTAATCCATAACGCTTTCCTCCTGCAGCCGTAATTTTAGTTCCTATACCGACGATATGTCTTTCATTCAGCTTGAATTCTTTACCTGCCAAAAAATTTACCACATAGTGGCCGTTATATGAAGTGTTTCTCCAGATGTTATCGCTTCCTTGATATTGGGAATCGTACAAGGTCCCGGAAAATAGGAAGAAAAAAGTTTTATCAAAATACTTTTGCACGGTAAGTTCAATTCCATAATTGATCCCCAGCCCGCTATTTTTTAACGAATCAGCAAATATCCTCGAAAATCCGCTACCCATGTTAATCATGGAAAAGGATGAGGGAATAACTGTTACAGGAACATTATACAAATATTGGTAGTATCCCTCAGTTCGAATATTGAAGCCCTTGTTGAACGATTTCTCATACCCTATACCGGAGTGAATACTTCTCATAAAATCCATTTTTCCGTTATACCTTAGAGCTCTCCCGTTGGCATCGTATCGGTGATAATAGTAGGTGTAAAGTGGTTGAGTTTGACTGTGCATTCCGGCGCCTGCAAAAACGGCCTGATCTTTTGAGAATTTATATTTCCAGCCCAACCTGGGCTCTGCCGGACTAACAGCAACTGTTAAAGCATGAAAGATATGGCAGTGTATACCGGCCGTCAAATCCATATTATCGCTTAAGCGCCACTTCCATTGTATAAATGGCTGAATCATCCCGGCTGACCCGACGTAATCCCATCTTCTGGTGAATATACCGGGAACATTGATTGCTGTAAGCGCACTATCAAGAAATCTAAAGCCATAAATATCACCGTAAAGACCTAATTTCAAGAGGTTTTTCTTGTTGATTTTATGATTTATCGCTACATAATTTGAAAATTTTGTGATTCCAAACTTGTAACCCATGAGTGGATAAATATCATTAACCTTAATAGCAGTATCCCCATTTTGAATAGCAAGTGACCGCAACAAATAATTATGTCGCGAATGTTGCTCCTCAAAAGAAACAGCAGCAGTCCAAGCAATGAATGTTTTTTCATTCAACGATTTCTTGAAATTCAATCCACCAACTCCCATTGATGTCCCAAAATATTGATCCCGATCTCCTTCCCCATAAAGTTCACTGGAATAATTCTTTTGTTCGGAAATTTTTATCGCAATCTCACTCTTACCGCCTATTCCGAAAACAGAAAGATTTCCACCCCTGTTAAGTCTCCAGTTCAGTTTGAATGCGACATCCCCATATACCGGAACAGCATCCGTGCCTATTTTAATTCCCAAGGTTTGAAAGAGGGAAAGCGTTGAATAGCGACCCATTGCCATATAACTCGAAGACCTTCTATTGCTCAAAGGACCTTCAACAAGGAACTCAGTTCCAAATAGACCAAATTGAGCTGTAAGCTCATGTGTTTTTTCATTTCCATTTCGCAGCTTAAGGTCGAAAATTCCAGAGGTGCTATTTCCGAATTCCGCAGGAAAGGCACTCATAAAGAAATCAGAATTTGCGAGCATTTTGTTGTTCAATACGGATACCGGCCCTCCCGTGCTCCCTGCAATTGCAAAATGAGAAGGATTTGGAATATCAACGCCCTCAACTTTATATACTACTCCCAAAGGAGAATTTCCCCTTATAACAATATCATTTCTGGAATCATCAGCTCCTTGTACACCTGCGAAATTTGAGGCCATACGTGCGGGATCCATTCTCGAACCAGGATATCGGTTAGTTTCATCAACACTAAACTGCTGAGCAGAAATCAAAGCCATTTCATTTATTACCTCTCCCCTTTTACGTGCACTAACCGTTACTTCCTCTTGTTCCACTATTCGCTCACTGAGAGGTACATTAACTACAGATTCTTTTCCCGAAGTAACCTCAATAGTTATAATTCTAGCTTCGTATGTGGGATAACTAACGACTAACTGCTGCTTGCCTACAGGGACTTTCCCTATGCTAAAAATGCCGTCTTCATTGGAAATGCCCCGATAATAATTTTTTACACTGTCTCCCGAAAGGATTTCAATTTTAGCTCCTATTAAAGGATAATTTGTTTCACTGTCAACTACTTTACCTCTCACCGTCTGTGTAGGTTGAGCAAACAACAAATAGGGGAGTATCATCAATAAAATGTGTAGTAGCTTCATTAGGTAAAATTGATAATTAAACAATTAATTGGTTGCTTCGGTATATTCTTCCTCAGTCCATTTTTTTTTATACACCTCCCTAAATAAGAACAAATTCCTAGCGTTGAAATGCAGATTCCGAACGTTTGAATATACGATTTGAATATCACCCATGTACCATAAGGGAATAATTGGAGGATCCTGCATGAGGATGCGTTCGGCTTTAGCAAAATTTTCCATGACCTCAGGTTTTCTTTCACTGTTTTTGGCCAATTCAAAAAAATGATCAAATAGTGGATTGGCATACCTTGAAGGATTAATGAAGCTGGGGGAATGTATACCCGTAGGCACCATTTTTCCGTAAAAATTGATCAAAAATGTTTCCGGACTAGCATAATCACCATACCATGAACTTCTAAATAAGTCTCCTTTACCGGTTGCGCCATCCATCTCCTTCTGATCAAAAGTTGACCCGTCGATATTCACATTGATATTCAAATTTTGAAAGATTTCCTGAGCAAATTCTTCCGCAACTGCGGCATGTGTTTCATCGATATTTAAACGAAGATTAACCGTTCCAAAACCCTTGCCTTCGGGGTATCCAGCATCTGCCAAAAGTTTTCTTGCTTTATCCGGATTAAAGGAGTAGCATACTTCTTTGATTTTTTCGAAGTCATATCCTTTAAAAATATGTCGGAGCGGCGGAACAATCCCATAGTAACCCAATTCATAAAATTGATTATTTAATACCTTTCGACCTATCTTTTCGCGATCAATGGCATAATTAAATGCCTGACGAACACGCGAATCTCTGAATCGAGAATCCGACATGTTGAAAAAATAAAACTGAGTTGAAAGTAGCGGATTGTCATGCATTAAGAACTTTGGAGGTTTCGAATTAAAATCAGCTATTCTGCCCTCCAACATTTTAGCAATTCGATTGGTTGGTAAACCAAGAATCACATCCGTTTGACCGCTTTCAAACATCGACAATTGGTCGAGCTTTCGATTTTGAAAGAAAAATTCAAGTTGATCAAGATAGGGCAGGTCATTTCCTTCTTTATCTTTCAGGTAATAATCTTCATTCTTAAACAGAATCACAGATTTTTGTCGACCCTTGAAACTCGAATCAAACCTAAATGGCCCGGTACCAATAACTACACGTGAATTTCCACTTTTAAGAATCTGTTCAGAGCAAATAGAAGCGCATACATTGGATAATTTACTCAAAAAATTTTCATCCTTTCTAAGAAGTTTCAATATGAGCTTCTTCCCTATGACTTTTATTCCGGATACAGAAGTTGATCTTCCTTTTAGATAATCATCTGCGCCAATTAGCAAATCCTTAAAAAGGAAATTATAGGCATAAGGAATAGTTCCATCTGAATTTTTGGAGCAAATACGTTCAAACGTGTATTTAACATCATTTACTTTCAGCCTTCTATCGTCCTGAAAACGAAATAGTGAATGTGAATGGAAAAAAATATCATCTCTAACTATAAATTCATATGTCTTACCATTGTCACTTATTTTCCAAGACTTTGCAATTTGAGGAATCAATTGAAGTGATTTTGGATCTACGGAAACTAAACCCTCCATAATTTGTGAGACAACAACAGAAGAATATAAATCACTTATTTCCATTGTGTTGAATGTGGATGGTTCATTATCCAGTGCCATTTTAAATGTGCCTCCTGCGAATTTAAATTGCCTTTTCTCACTATTTACGCACGAATATAGAACGGTCAAAATGACAAAAATCAGTCCGAAATATCTCATTAATGCTAGGTATTTATTGATGCAAAGATGCTTAAAAACTGTTAAATGACTGTTTTTTAGAATGATCTCTTATGACTCGTTGTCATCTCAAAATCATATCTGTATCTTATATAAGGCCTGCTTTAATCAATGCGAAAACAATGTTTAAAAATGTATTCATGCTTGTCGAAGGAAGCAAAAAATCATGTAATATTGTGTTTCAAATACTTATTGTAAATCAACAACGCTGTTATATGCTAAGTTCCATGAAAGTAGTTTCAATTAGTTTGCTGACTTGGCTTTATATTTCTCCATCTTTTTCTGCCTCTTTATCTATTGAAGGCACTTATCAGGGGAAGAACCTTTATATCCAGAACCCTATGGATGATGACGGATTTGGTTATTGCGCTACAAAAGTTACTGTCAATGGGGACATCATGCCGGGCGGAACCAATATGGGTGCGTTTGAGATTGACTTTGAAAATTTTAATATCGAGATCGGAGAAACTGTTTTCATCGTGGTTGAACACAATGACGGCTGTAAACCTAAGATACTAAATCCTGAGGTTTTACTACCAAGAAGCACATTTGTTGTTACAAAAATAGCTGTAACCCCTTCAGGAAAATTAACCTGGCAAACTACAGGTGAACAGGGAAAACTTCCTTATATCATTGAGCAATATCGCTGGAATAAATGGGTCACCATAAGTGAGGTACAAGGTAAGGGTACTCAGGGGGTAAATGATTATGAATTTAATGTCGCACCGCATTCTGGTGAAAATACTGTTCGTGTGGTACAGATTGATCATTCCGGTTCGAAAAGAACTTCTAAGGAAGTGAAATTTACATCAACAGTACCGGCAGTTACAAAAGGCCCTGTAAAGGTTAAGGATATTATCACGTTTACTGCAAATGGTCAGCCTGTAGAAACGAGATACGAAATCTATGATGCCTACGGAAATATTGTGAAAAAAGGGGTTGGCTCATCTGTAAACTGTCAAAACCTCTTAAGCGGTGCCTATTACATAAATTTTGACAACATAAACGAAAAATTCATTAAGAATTAAGTTTTATCGTGTTGCGTAAGATCGATCATCTGGGAATAGCTGTTGAGAGTATTGAAGAGTCGCTTAAAGTTTTTGAATCCCTTCTTGGAACTAGCTGCTACAAAATAGAAGCTGTTGAATCAGAGGCTGTAAAAACAGCCTTCATTAAGATTGGTGAGTCCAAAATAGAATTGTTGGAAGCCACCAATCCTAATTCTCCAATAGGTAAATTCCTTTCAAACAAAGGAAAAGGAATTCATCATATTGCATTTGACGTGGAGGATATTGAGCTCGAGATCTCCAGATTATTAAATATCGGATTTACTTTGATTCATACCAGTCCTAAAACAGGTGCAGACAACAAATTAATCGCGTTCCTTCATCCAAAATCAACAGATGGAGTTCTTGTAGAGCTTTGTCAAGAGAAAAACTCATAGAGCGAATTAATTTCTGTCAGATGGTGCGTAAGTAAGCCGGCACTTTGTGCGCCTTGTATATGTTGCATTGAATCATCAATAAAAAGGGTCGATTGAGGCCTAAGACTCTCTCTTTCACATACTTTTATAAAAGTTTCCGGACTAGGTTTTCGCATTCCGAATTCTTGCGAAAAATAAATCTTGTTGAAATAGTACTCCATTGGATGCATGGTAATTTTAGCCCATTCTTTGCGCACCAAAGGCACATGAATATCATTCGTATTACTCAACATAAAAAGAGGATATTTTTCCTTAAGTTGTTCTAACAGAAGAATGTTTTCTAAAGGTACATTTTGAATCATTTGGTTCCATGCATGAACCACTTGATTGGGCGTGGTTCCGGAGGGTAAAAAAGCAAGCAATTCATTAATGAATCGTTGTGAAGATATTTTTCCTGTTTCAAATTCAGAAAATATATCTGCTTGCCAAGCCTGACTGTAAAGTGACGAAAAATCAGCTATTCCCAGTTCCTGAAAAGCCCTAATCGTTTTGTTATAATCGACATTAATTAAAACCCCTCCAAGATCAAATATAATTGCATCGTATTTCATTTCACAAATAAAGAAAAAAGATGGGGTTTCCCAATGAAGCATTTTATCTTTATGCTTAGCAAATGACAGAAGAATGAAATTTTACCTTGAAGATGGGTTGTATATTGACTCCTCAACCCCCCTAGATTTATCAATACCACTTTTATCAGCAGGTTATAATCTTACTTCCTGGAATCTTGAGCCCCCTCGAATAGAAGCTGTGAATACACAGGATTATATCGGTTGTATTGCACAAGGTGGAAGAGTAAATTTCAGTAACATACATTTTAACCCGCATGCGCACATTACGCACACAGAGTGCCTCGGTCACATAACAGAACCTATTTATTCGATAAATAAATCAATTAGTGAATTCTTCTTTCTTTGCAGAGTTATTTCTATCCGGCCTGAAACCATTTACAATGCTCAATATGGAGTAGATGACAGCATTATTTGTAAAACTCAGGTGGAAGAAGCTCTTAAAGGAGTAAATGAGTTGGATGCCTTGATTGTTAGAACGTTGCCCAATAGCCATTCAGACAAATTTCAACGATCTTTTTCAAATACGAACCCCGCCTACATTGAGCCGGAAGTTGTGAACCTTTTAGACCAATTAAATGTCAAGCATCTGCTGGTTGACTTGCCATCTGTCGACAGGGAGAATGACAAAGGAAAACTTGCCTTTCACCATCGTTTTTGGAAAATTCCCGAAACTCCGGATCATACTAGAACCATTACAGAGTTTATCTATGTTGACAACTCAATTGAAGATGGCGAGTATATTTTAGAACTGCAAATAGCTCCTTTTGAAAATGACGCCTCGCCTTCCAGGCCCTTGCTATACAGGATTTCAAGGGATCCAAGAAAAAACTAGAAGAATTTTATAATCTCTCCTCTTATTTCAACCAATGAAGCCCTTGTGATCGGCATTTGCTCCTAATAAAAGGCACAAGGGAGACCTTAATCTATTTTGGCAAAAGATTTCCCTGAACTAGAAACCAATCCACCCATAAATCCATTTGACTAATCGAGTTGGGTCAAAGAATAATTTTACGCTTGTCATTAAGCAAAAACATAGTTGGAGTGCCGAATACATAGTAAGAAGTGACTACCGGACTATTCCATTTACCATAATCACAATATGAAAGAAAGGGGAATTACTCAGTGAATTGCTCGAAGGCTTCTCTATCACACTTAAATTTGCCCTAGAAATAATCAAATCGACTCAAAACTACATACATTTGTAACATAAACACTTCTAATGCTGCAATAGGATTTTAAAGTAAATTTTATGTTCTATATGTTAACCCTGAAAGAGTTGTCCTTGTGGAATAAAAAAGCAAAAAGAAACATAGCAATACTTTCTATCTATCATGTTTAAATTAATATAAATGAAATCAAAGAGTTACATTTTAATAGTGTTTACATCTCTTTCGATAGCCTCATGTGGTCCAGAAAAAGCTGATGAAGTCACTAAAAAAGAAAAGGCGTGTTTTTACACCTATAACCACTCCTCGAGTGTCTTGGAATGGACAGCTTTCAAATTCACAGAAAAAGCAGGCGTTACCGGCACATTTAAAGAAATCATCATTGAAAGTCCTGAGACATCATCTGATAATCCGGAAAAATTACTCACACAATTAAGCTTTAAGATTCCAACAAGTACAGTTGACACTCAAAATGAAGAACGCAACGGAAAGATATCAGGAATTTTCTTTAAATCGATGTCCACCGACACTATTCGCGGTTCTGTTAAAAAACTCGATTTTAAAAAAGGAACAGCTCTCATTGACATCCAAATGAATAATGTCAATAAGGATGTTAAAGGGACATGCAGATTTGTAGATGGCACATTTACTTTTAAAGCGACCATAAATTTGAACGACTGGAATGGCGCAGAATCCATTAACTCATTGAATAGAGTGTGTAAGGATCTTCACACCGGAAGCGATGGAAAGTCAGTTCTATGGTCGGAAATAGACTTATCATTCACTACGCTGTTGTTGTCTGATTGTGATTGACACAATACATCCAATGGTTATAAGAATAAGGGTGAATTCCGTGTTGTCATTTCTTTTTTGTTATACCTTTCTTGAGTGAATTTTTTGGACTTAATTATGGCTATTCCAGTTTTGTATGCGACATACAAAGGTTTCCGACGTGGATTAATCATCGAAGTATTTACGTTACTTGCTTTATTTGTAGGATTATATATCGGAATTCATTTTTCCGATGCAGTAGCTATGTACCTCAAAAACCTTTTTAATTGGGACTCTCCATACCTACCTGTTGTGTCATTCACACTCGTTTTTTTAGGATTAGGTGCTATGATTTACTTTGCAGGAAAAACCATCGAGCGTGTTGTTAAAGTAGTTCATCTATCGCTCCTCAATAAAACTTTTGGGTCACTTTTTGGATTACTAAAGGCCCTTTATTTCATTAGTGTCACACTCGTTTTAATTGAATCCTACGATGAAAATGGTAACGTCCTAACAAAAGAACAAAAAGAAGAATCCTTTTTCTTTACACCCCTTAGAAAAGTTTCTGAATATACGGTACCAGGGTTAAGTGATAGTAAACTATTTCTTAAAAAAAGTTTGAATCAAGATAGCACAACGCAAAGCAATGAAGCAATTCCTCTCAAGCACTAAGTTCAAATTCTGCACAAATTTCTATTTTACCTAAAGCTAAGATTAACAGCGCCTCTATATCCGGAAAATTCTTTCGCTCGCTAAAAAATAAAGTTGCAGAATTTAGTGATGTCAGAGATCAATAAAGTGGACCCCCTTTACAGAGAATCCACTTAACTTGTAATACTAATCTTCATCATCATCGTCGTCAGCAGGTTTAACAGCTCCACGAGCCATTTTAACTGAAACGACTACTGCATTTGCCGGATCCAGGAAACTCACTCCAGGAATATCAATTTGTCCTACCCGAATAGACTTGCCAATTTTCAATTTAGAAATATCTAATGTAATTGCTTCAGGAAGATCTTTGGGAAGCCCTACAACGTTAAGATGACGAAAAGTCTGCATCAGCTTCCCTCCGGCCATAACACCTTTTGACGACCCTGTGAGGCGCACTGGTAGGCCAACTCGAACAGGTTTTGAATCACTCAATTCATAGAAATCTACGTGCTGAATGGTATCCTTCGTTGGATGCTGTTGCAACTCCCTGATAATACCCTTTGCCTTTTTGCCATCAATATCAATTTCTACCTGATATACTTCCGGTGAGAAAACGATCTTATCAAGATCATTTCGCTTTACTGCGAAGTGAGTTTGCTCACCCTGTCCGTAAAGCACACAAGGCACTAAATCTGCATTTCTGAGTGCAGTAGCATCCTTTTTCCCTACGTTCGCTCGGAGCGAACCGCTCAATTGTGCTGTTTTCATTTGTTATTTATTTATGAGATTAAAAAATGTGAACTGATGGACTGGTTATTTACCAGTCTCTGGATAACGTCGGCAAAAAGCTCTGCTGTCGAAAGCACCCGAATTTTATCGCTGTAATGCTTCAGAGGAATAGTGTCAGTAACCACTAGCTCTGTTAATTTGGAGTTCTCAATTCGTTCATATGCGGGGCCTGAAAGAACTGCGTGTGTACACAAAGCTCGTACACTCAAGGCTCCTTTTTCAATGAACAAATCTGCTGCCGTGGTCAATGTACCAGCCGTATCGCACATATCATCTATCAGGATAACGTCTTTACCTTCTACGTCACCAATGACAGTCATCTCTGCTACTTCGTTAGCTTTCTTCCGATGTTTATGACACATCGCTAGGCTAGTATTAAGTTTTTTCGCATAAGAATTGGCTCTTTTCGCCCCTCCTGCATCAGGAGCTGCCATAATGAGATTGCCATTGTTGAATTTTTCCAACTCAGGATAGAAAATTGTAGAAGCAAATAAATGGTCAACCGGCACTTCAAAGAATCCCTGAATCTGATCAGCATGTAGATCCATAGTGATCAATCGGTTAACTCCTGCCGCCATCAGCATATTTGCGACCAATTTGGCCCCTATAGCCACGCGAGGCTTGTCTTTTCTGTCCTGGCGCGCAAATCCGAAATAAGGAATCACTGCTATAATCTTTCGTGCTGAAGCTCGTTTGGCAGCATCCACTAACAGAAGTAATTCAAAAAGATTGTCAGATGGTGGCATAGTCGACTGCACAATGAACACATCCTGTCCACGAACAGTCTCTTCAAAAGAAGGCTGAAACTCACCATCGCTGAACTCAACAACATTTACATCTCCTAAAGGGACACCATATTTGCTCGCTATTTGAGAAGCAAAAACTTGAGATGCTCTTCCGGAAAATATTTTAACGCCGATGGACATGCTAATCAAAATGAGGAAGCAAATTTATGTAAATTATCTTATTTCGAAAGCATTTGTATCCTAAAGTGAATTCAAACTACATAAATCTTGAAACTATTGTGTCTTGAATCAAACTTGAAACCATTAACGCGAGCATCATAAACAACAAATCATCAAAGGTCATGTGAAAATGAGATCAAAGAGATTTAAGAATAAGCATAAACTAAATCAATAGCTTATGACAGAAAACTTAATGCGCATCCAACCAATTAATGCCTGTGTCAACAGAAACTTCGATTGGCACACCCACCTCTACAGCATGTTCCATAGACTCTTTAACAAGTAACTTCATTTGGTCAATCTCTTCTTTAAGGACATCAAAAACTAATTCATCGTGCACCTGAAGAATCATTTTTGATTGCATATTTCTCTTTTTCATCTCTTTATGAACACGGATCATCGCCATTTTGATAATGTCTGCAGCCGAACCTTGTATCGGAGCATTCACGGCATTTCGTTCAGCGAAGCCACGAACAACAGCATTGGCTGAATTGATATCCGGTAAGTACCGTCTTCTATGAAGTAAGGTTTCTACATACCCTTTGTCACGTGCCTCTCTTACTACAAGTTCCATATACGTTTTCAAAGCTGAAAACTGCTCGAAATAACTGTCAATAATGGCTTTAGCTTCTGTTCGGGAGATATTCAGACTTTGCGACAAGCCAAAAGCCGATTGACCATAAATAATTCCGAAATTAACCGCTTTAGCTGCACTTCTCTGCTCCTTTGTCACCTTATCCATAGGCACATGGAAGACCTTTGAAGCAGTTGCGGTATGAATATCAAATTTCTTATGGAATGCATCAATCATGTGTTCGTCCTTACTTAAGGCAGCAATGATACGCAACTCGATCTGGGAATAATCCGCAGACAAAAGTACGTGCCTGTCATCCCGTGGAATAAAAGCTTTGCGGATCTCCTTGCCATTTTCAGAACGTATCGGAATGTTCTGAAGATTAGGATTATTTGAGCTTAAACGTCCGGTAGCAGTAACCGTCTGCATAAAATTCGTATGCACCCGTCCATCAATCCGATCCGTCATTGTTGGAAGCGGATCTACATAGGTGCTTTTCAATTTACGCAACTGACGATATTCCAAGATTAACGGAATGATAGGATGTGATTTTTCAAGACGCACTAAAATGTCTTCCGAGGTAGCATATTGCCCCGTTTTGGTTTTTTTTGCTTTGGGATCAATAGTGAGATGATCAAATAGCACTTCGCCCAATTGTTTTGGAGAATCCACATTGAACGGAACACCTGCAACTGACTTAATATTGGCATCCAATTCTATCAAGTGTTTTTCAAGCGAAGCAGAATAATCTTTCAAACCTTTAACATCGATTGAAATACCCTCTTGTTCCATATCTTTTAATACTTTCACAAGTGGCATTTCAATGTTATAGAACAGTTCCTTCAAATGTTCCTTCTGAATTTCAGGCTCAAAAAATTTTTTCAACTGAAGGGTAATATCTGCATCTTCACAAGCATAGTCAACTATCTCTTCGGGCTTCAAATCTCGCATGTTACCCTGTCCCTTCCCTTTTTTACCAATAAGCGCATCTATCGGTATAGGTTTATAATTCAAAAAGTATTCCGATAAGAAATCCATACTCTGTTTGGATTCCGGATTGATCAGGTAGTGTGCGATCATCGTATCAAAAGTAGGTTCATTTACCTCCATTCCATAACGGTGTAAAACCTTCAAGTCGTACTTGATATTATGACCGACCTTTTCGATGTCGTTTGAAGCAAAGAAAGGCTCAAACTCGTGCAAGATCTTTTTTGTCTCCTCAAAATTATCAGGAACTGCAACATAGAATCCTTCTCGCGCTTTATAGGAAAAGGCTAATCCTACAAGGTCAGCATGCATTGCATCGAGACCCGTTGTTTCTGTGTCAAAACAGACTTCTTTTTGCTTAAGCAGTAATTCGAGTAATTCTTTGCGTTCTTCCGGTGTTGTTATAAGATGATAACTTGGTTTTTCAGTGGCTATGGTTTTGTACTCTGCAGTAGGCGTTGGATCATGGTCGACCAACATGCTTTGCACACCAAAAAGGTCAAGTTGAGCCGACTCTCCACGATTTGCCGTCGGATGCGCTGTAACAACTATTTCCTCTCCTATTACTCTTCGGGCAAGATTACGAAATTCAAGGTCAGTAAAGACTTGCTTGACCTTTTCAACGTCGACATCGCACATCACAAGGGATTCCTCATCGAACTCCACGTCCAAATCGGTAATGATCGTAGCCAGCATTTTCGAAATACGGCCTTGCTCTGCAAAGTTAATGACATTCTCTTGCTGCTTTCCTTTCAGTTCATGTGCATTAGCAATGATGTTTTCCATTGATTCATATTTCTGAATCAACGCTTTTGCGGTTTTTTCGCCAATTCCTGGAATTCCGGGAATATTGTCTGACGCATCTCCCCACAAGCCTAAAATATCTATTACTTGAAGTGGGTATTTGACCTCAAATTTTTCGCAAATTTCTTTCACCCCAAGAATCTCAGCTGGCGCACCACCTCTTCCTGGTTTGTACATAAAAATCCTTTCAGAAACCAACTGTCCGTAATCTTTGTCAGGAGTCATCATGTAGGTGGTATATCCCTTCTTCTCGGCAATTTTAGCTACTGTACCAATCACGTCATCTGCTTCGTAACCGTCCACTTGCATCACAGGAACATTGAATGCCTCAATGATCTTTTTGATCGGTTGGATCATACTTCGAATATCTTCAGGCATTTCTTCCCGGTGTGCTTTGTATGCTTCAAAGTCTGCCTGACGATGCACCGAACCACCTGGAGGATCAAAAACAACAGCGAGATGCGTCGGCTTTTCGGATTTAATGACATCAATCAATACATTGGTAAAACCAAATGCAGCAGACGTGTTTTGACCTTTGGAATTGATGCGCGGATTCTTGGCAAACGCAAAATAAGCGCGGTATATCAAGGCATACGCATCAAGGAGGAAGAGTTTTTTATCGGTGTTTTGAGAAAGCATTTTTTTGAGTGCTTGGTGTTTAGTGAGTGTTGCAAAGCTATTTGAAAATTACATCAACGCAATTAAATAAGTTCGATTATTCCATAAATTAGATAATCATTATTTTTTTGGCGAATCAATGCTTTACTCCTATGCCAAACCCTAGAATAAACAGTTTAATATCCTACAGGTTAATTAATTCTAGCGGCTTAAAAACATTCTAATTATTAAAAAAGCTGGCCCATCTTTAGCAGATGGGCCAGGATAAAAAATCAATAAAATTATTGTGAGTCAATTAAAGACCATTTATAAACTAAGGTCCACAACTACATGTTTGGTTGAATCGTGGCGCGAAAAGAAGGAAATCGTCAACATTGACAACACCATTATGATTAAAGTCGGAAGTGCATCCAGTGCATGAAGATCCAAAAAGAGGGGCGAACATCAAGAAATCATTGACATCCGTTATTCCATTATTGTCAAGATCCGGTTTATCGCAATTGGAAAGAACTTTTGTTGGAGTTGAATATGTGCATCCGTTAGCATCGGTAACAGAAACTGTATAGGAACCAAAGTTTCCAGTTGTGATTGTCGAACTTGTTGCACCGTTTGACCAAATATAAGATGCTGGGTTCGTAATTCCCGATACACTCAAAGAAGCACTAGATCCTGGACAGAAAGAATTAGATACTGCTGAAATGGTAGGATTCAATACTAGACAATTTATTTGATAAGTAGTAACCGTACTACTAACTTCATTTGATACCACTACAAGAGGAAGCCCGTTTGGACTACTCGCTGCATCAATGAAAATAATACCCTCTGCACCACGATCACCTGTAGATGCCTGTCTATTATTTATATAGGTAACATACTGAGGCGCTGCTGGATTTGAAATATCATAAACCATTACTCCCCCGATACGCTCTAATACAATGAAAGCGTAAGTTTTACTGCCTAACTTACCTATTGCAACCCCTTCTGGTTCAGGGCCT
>JBIKYP010000113.1:0-5759 GCA_044355195.1 Crocinitomicaceae bacterium
ACTTGAGCTTTCTAGAATTCCTCCGCGATCATTCGTCATCAACACATCATCCAATCTGCGTTCGCTGGCATTGATTGCGGCCATAACATAACTCAAACCACTTTTCGTTTTATAAGTAGAAAGAAAATTCTTTTGAATTTTGATGTCTGTATACAGGTCAATTTCTAAACCCCGGGCATTCATTTCAAAGTTATTCGACTCATACGGATATACCTCTATAAAATAAGATGCCTCGTTTGACTCAGGTTTGTAAGCTCCCCCGGTAACTCGATCAAGAGATAACCGGCAACGCCCGCCCTCTTTCATATCTGATTTTTCACACAATTCAATTATCTTATCTTCAAAGAATTGCCTGGTATAAAAACTCGCAGGTCGCATCTTGATTGCCTTAGCTCCCTCTAATAATCTGCGGATATGGTTATCCATGTTAAGCGGAACACCATTCATGATTCGAATACTCTCGAATACTCCGTCGCCATATACATGTCCGCGATTTCCGGCCTGAATGGTTGGTGCATCATTAGATAAAATAGTACCGTTGTTATTAATGTAAAGCATAATTATCCGAAAATAAGATGCAGGAAAATTTTTCCTTTGTCAATATTAGTAATTAAAACATAAATAATTCCAAAAAGAGCTCCTCCTATATGTGCATCATGGGCTATCCCGGTGCCTCCCCTCTTGTCAGCCCAATATTCGAAGGCTAAATACAGAGGGCCAAAAATGTATGCTGGTATGGCAAATGGGAGAAACATAAAAGAAAGAGGAAGTGTCGGTTCCCACAAAATAGTAGCAAAAATTACTGAAGAAACAGCGCCTGAAGCTCCTAACGAGCGATATGATGAATCGTCTTGATGTCGGTAGAAAGGTATAATTGTCGAAAATAACCCGCCACCCAGGTAAAGAATTGCAAAATGAACCTCTCCTGAAAATACGCCATAGTATTCGACAAGTTGATATTCAAGGTAACCTCCTAAAAAATATAGAGATATCATATTGAATACAAGATGTAAGAAATCAGCGTGTATCCAAATATGAGCTATTAATCTCTCGTATGCATGATGGTGTTTAACATCGTATGGGGAATACATCCAACGTTCAAGCAAGGAACGATTATTGAATCCGTTGACCGAGACAATGACAGTGCTTGCAAGAATAATCGTTAATAAACTAATAGACATGGATGTATCCCTTGGTTGGATAAATTGTACTATCTTTTCAAAAAAGTAAAATTACACATTATACTTGCAGAATGTTTCGTGAAGTTATCATCTGTTCATGTCTGGTAATTCTTTTGATTTCTTGCTCAAGTGGTTATAATCCCGTGAAAGTTGATTTTTTTGAAGATGATTCCATTCCGGTCGAACAAAAGCTTCAACGCGTTTTAGAGCAGATTCATCTAAGCGAAATGGGATTTAATGAAGAGCAGACAGTATGGTTACAATCGTATTATCAATCAAGGGATTATCAGCCTCATTGGATAAATGATACCATGATATCCCGGGACGGATTGATGATGCGGCATCTTTTAAAACGTTCTCTTTGGTTTGGTGTTCCTGAGACAAGATCGAGTTTTCTTCCTAAACGTAAAAAATCAGTTTGGGTGGAAGAAGAGTTAATGTTAACAGCCAGATTCGCGTCTTTAATTTCCGATATTAATCATGGATTCATTGATTTCTCAATCAAAAAATATAAACATCAATCGTTTGAGGCGATCGAAAAAATTGATTCCATCCTTCAATTGCGAGATAAGATGTTTCTAGACAAAATTGTTCTTAATCAAGGCATTTCAGATACTAATTATCGCTTTCTGGCGAATCATCTATACCGTTATTGTCTTTTTAAAGGACTAAATAAAACTGAAAAAGTGGTGCCTACTCAAAAGGAAGATTCGTTAAAATCGGTCCTTGAGGCTGAAAAAATGCTGGCGAGCAAAAGTTACCTAGACGGGTCTATACATTCTAAAGACACTTTTCTCGCTGCTTTAAAGGAATTTCAAAAAGACAACGGTCTTAGTCCGGATGGAAAAATTGGCCCATACACTGCCCGAGCGCTTAAAGAAAGTAATTTCCGAAAAATAATGCGTGCTGCTCTTTCACTGGAAAAAATCCGCTGTCACGATCATTTTCCTAAAAAATTTATCCGGATTAATATCCCTGAATATTTACTTCGTATTGTTATCCGTGATACCCTTAAACAAGTCCATCGCTTAATCGTCGGAAAACCGGAAAATAAAACACCGGAACTTCGCTCAAGAATACATAATATTGTTCTCTATCCCTATTGGAATGTCCCCTACTCTATTGCCGGTAAAGAGATTCTTCCCTTGTTAAAATCCAATCCCTCTTATTTGGAAAGAAATCATTTTAAAATATATCGGGGTGATCATGAAGTTAATCCTCATTCGGTAAACTGGAAACGTATAAAAAAAAATACATTTCCGTATAAGTTGGTTCAGCAACCCGGTAAACACAATAGTTTAGGTATCGTCAAGTTTGAGTTTTACAGCAATTACAGTGTGTATTTGCATGATACCCCATCTAAATATTTATTTACCAAAGATATTCGTGCGTTTTCTCATGGTTGTATCCGCTGTCAGTTTCCGAATAGCTTAGCTCAAACCATTTTGATTAATGATTCGATAAATAAAAAAGTCAATCCGATTGCAGGACAAATGGTGGATAGTTTGCTTAAAATCCCGGAACATCGGATAATTAAATTGTTAGCTCCATTGCCTGTTTATGTGGAGTATCAAACGGTATGTGCTGACAGACATCATCTTATTTTTTATTTGGATATTTATTCACGTGATGAAGACTATCTCAAGATCATGATGAACGGATGATTCTATGTAAATTTGAAAAAAATGAATTATGGTTCCACTAATTTCACCTTCCGTACTCTCATGCGATTTTGCCAATATTCAGCGCGATGTCGAAATGATCAATCGTTCTGCGGCTGATTGGCTGCATATTGATGTGATGGACGGTGTGTTTGTTCCTAATATATCATTTGGGTTTCCTGTCATTGAAGCCATTAATAAGCATACTGAATTACCGTTGGATGTTCATTTAATGATCACAGATCCTGATCCTTACATTTCCGATTTTAAGAAAGTTGGAGCGACAATTTTAACAGTTCATTTTGAGGTATGTAAGCATCTTCACCGCACAGTTCAAGCCATTAAAGCTGAAGGGATGAAAGCCGGAGTCGCCATAAATCCGCATACACCGGTGGACCTGCTTCAGGATATTGTTTCAGATCTAGATCTCGTACTCATTATGTCCGTGAACCCCGGATATGGAGGACAGTCCTTTATTAAAAATGCCTTGCTAAAAGTGGAACAGGCAAAAAATCTGATTCATAGAGCAGGCTCGCGCGCTTTGGTTGAAGTGGACGGTGGAGTTAACCTCAGCACCGGTGCCGAGTTGATTAAAGCAGGTGCAGACATATTAGTCGCGGGAAGTTTCGTATTTGGATCAGTAGATCCGGTTGAAACGATCAGCAATTTGAAAGCTTTACGTAAATGAGCGACTCTTTTTCGTGTGCTTAAGATGTAATAATGCATTGAAATGTCCGTTTTTGAAGAGATGAAGGTATTGTTGTTGACATTAATGATTTTGTTTTCTTTGAAACTTCAGGCGCAGTCAACGGTTTCGGAGGAATTATCAAAATGTGAAGATTCGCTTTCTCTGCTTCTATCCTCTCTTCGTTCAGCTCAAAAGGATAATGAAAAGGACAGTTTAAATGTCTTGTTTAAAACCTACCTCAGAAAATCAATCGATTTACCCGGAGCTTATTCTTACCCTTTTTCAAAACTAAATTCAATAGGTTTTGTGGATAGTCCGGATGGTGTTATACGCATCATTAACTGGAATATTGAACAACAGGATCAAACACAGAAATATTTTTGTTTCATTCTGAAAAAGAACAAAGATGGTATAGTTATTACGGAATTAAAGGAAGATCCTAATGCGCCTGCTCGACCCGATGGTATATTGGATGCAGAAAACTGGTATGGTGCGCTCTATTACAAGATTGTTCCAAAAGAAAAGGGTTCCAAAAAAACGTATGTCCTACTGGGTTGGGATGGAAATAATTCCGCCAGTACGATTAAATTGATTGATATACTTTATTTCGCCGGTTCGACCCCCAAATTGGGGAGCCCGGTATTTAAACTCAACAACACCAGTGTAAAACGAATATTTTTTGAACATTCAAAAAAAGTGTCGATGTCGCTCAAGTATGAGCCTGAATTGGATCGAATCATATTCGACCACCTCTCTCCTGAATCTCCTACGTTGTCGGGTTTTTACTCCTTTTATGTTCCTGATCTTTCTTACGACGCTTTGTATTTCAAAGATAGCAAATGGGTGCTCAAAGAGGATGTAGTTGGTGTGAATAAAGCGGATGGAGATAAGAAAGAAGTATATATTATTAATGAACGTTCAGGTAAGATTGAAAAGGTAGAAATCAAAGATAAGTGGGAAAATCCTGAGGGAACTAAGTCTACTGCTTCAGAAACAGATCATAAGGCTGTTATGCCTGAATCAGAACAACTGGAAGAGGCGATAAAGAAAGAACGGCTCGACAAAAAAGTTAACAAAAAGGACAAGCGCGACCCCGGATCTTTAAATACAACGGTTGGTTTTGGCAGACAAAGGCGTAAATAGAGAGGCAACTTACTGAAACAAAACACGTTTATGTGGAAAAGTTTCCCTTCTTCGGTATTTGAAAAAATGTATTTTTGAAAAGAAAAATTTGAAACATGAGCTCAAATCTTTACATAGTTCCTCACGATTTTACTCCCATTGGGGATTCAGCATTGAATTATGCAGTGAATCTGTCTAAACTCGTCAACGTTGACATTCGATTGTTGCACGTCGTTTCGTCCAAAAGTGAGGTTGAAAATGCTTTAGCTAAGCTTGATGAAATTATCTCTCGCGTGGGTGAGCACAAAGGAATAAACTTTTCGAAAATCGTTTGCGAGGGATCCATTTTTGATCAGATTGGAGAACAAGCCCGAAAACACAATGCACAACTGATTATTATGGGCACCCATGGAGCTTCAGGACTACAAAAACTACTTGGAAGCCATGCTATGAAAGTTGTAGTGAGTGCAGATACGCCGTTCATTATTTTACAGAAAGACACGCCGTTTAAGGAAATTAAGAATATTGTCGTTCCAATTGATCTTTCAAAAGAGAGTTTACAGATCGTTAATAATGCAGGCGACATGGCCGCTATTTTTGGTGCAAAAGTCCATGTTATCGGTGAAAAGCAAAATGACGAGTATCTGAGTCAGCAAATGAAAAATCGGATACTTATTGTCAAAAAGCAATACTTAGAACGAAAATTACCCTGCATTGTTGAATTTATGGAACGCGGGGGAGGCTACTCCAAAAAAATCATGGGGTATGCCAAAGAAAATAATATTGACATGGTGGCTATAGCCTATCACTCTGAAAGTTTATTGCCTCAATTCGATACTTTTGCTCAGTCATTGATTACAAATGACAATAAACTTCCATGTATGATTCTGAAATCGAAGCCTGCCTCATCCTTGTATTTCTAGGATGCGCCTCGGTGAAATCAACATTCTTAAAGTAGCACGTTTTACTTCTCCCGGAGCCTATTTGGTTGATGATGAAGGAAATGATGTCCTTCTGCCGGGAAAGTATATTCCCGAAGGGATAGCCGAGGGTGAAACTATTACCGTATTTCTATACAAGGACTCCGAAGATAGGCTGGTGGCTACA
>JBIKYP010000074.1:0-11032 GCA_044355195.1 Crocinitomicaceae bacterium
GACTTGAAAAAGACCTTATGGTTCCATTTAAAGAACAGAACCAGCGAATGGAAGAAGGGAAATCCTATCTTGTGACTTTGCAGATGGATCATGCGACAGATCGTCTGATTGCTTCCATGAAGACAAATAAATTTCTGAGACCTTGTGAAGATCAATCTATCGTTGGCAAAGAGGTAGAAGTATTCATTTGTGATAAAACTGATCTGGGTGTCAAGGTTATTGTTGATGATCTCTATCAGGGGATTATCTACCGGAATGACATTAACCGACCACTGAGAAGAGGTGACCGAGTTCGTGGATTTGTGTTGCTGGTTCGGGAAGACGGAAAGGTTGACGTTCGGTTGGAAAAGATTGGGAATGTTCGTTTTGATGATGCTGAAACACGTTTATTGGAAATCTTAAAAGTAAAAGGTACCCTTCACCTTACGGACAAAAGTGATCCTGACGAAATCCGCGAAGCATTAGGAATAAGTAAAAAACTATTCAAACAAACGTTGGGTAAACTTTATAAATCGAGATGCATTGAATTGACTCCAACAGGAATTCAATACATTGATAAATCCATCGATTGATAACCATCAGGGTCTGCCCTTTTTTTTACTAAGCGCAAAAATCTTATTCGATATGTCGGTTTTTCCCTGTGAACCGGGTTTAATGAGGATAGAATTTGACAAAAGCGAAGATTTGTCGCCCAAGTATGCTTTGAATCTACTAAATTTGCTCCCCGTTGTTATGGTTTATTTTCTATGTCGAATTCTACGAAATATGTATTTGTAACCGGGGGTGTTACTTCTTCACTAGGTAAAGGAATCATTTCCGCGTCTTTGGCGAAATTACTTCAGGCACGAGGTTATTCTGCAACGATTCAAAAGTTAGATCCATATATCAATATTGATCCCGGAACCTTGAACCCTTATGAGCATGGGGAATGCTTTGTAACGGACGACGGCGCTGAAACGGATTTGGACCTTGGTCATTATGAACGTTTCCTAAATGTTCCAACCTCTCAGGCAAACAATGTAACAACAGGACGCATATATCAGTCCGTAATAGAAAAGGAGCGTCGAGGCGAATTTCTTGGAAAAACAGTACAGGTGATTCCCCACATAACGGATGAAATTAAAAACCGAATCCAAATTCTCGGTCAAAGTGGTGAATATGACATCGTCATTACTGAGATTGGCGGAACAGTAGGTGATATCGAATCTTTACCCTATGTGGAGGCCGTTCGACAAATGCTATGGGAATTTGAAAACGACTGTATTGTAGTTCACCTTACATTGGTGCCCTATCTGGCGGCTGCGGGAGAATTAAAAACAAAACCTACGCAACATTCTGTCAAGCAATTGCTTGAGCTCGGAGTTCAGCCGGATATCCTATGTTGCCGTACCGAGCATGAATTGGATCTTACGTTAAGAAAAAAAATCGCCAAGTTCTGCAATGTCAGCATGAACGCTGTAATCGAGTCGCGCGATGCAGAGTCGATCTATGATGTTCCCTTACTAATGCAATCAGAAGAACTGGATAAAGTCGTTTTAGAAAAGTTGGGACTTTCCGCAAAGTCTTCTCCGAAATTAGATCATTGGAAGGAGTTTTTGCGAAGGCTCAAGAATCCGACCTCCGAGGTAAACATTGGTTTGGTTGGAAAATATGTTGAACTTAAAGATTCGTATAAATCTATTAGTGAATCGTTTATTCACGCAGGCGTTGCGAATGAAACCAGAGTTAATGTGAAATGGATTCATTCCGAAAAATTAAGCAAATCTAATATAGAGGATGAATTGAAAGGATTAGATGGAATTCTTGTTGCTCCGGGATTTGGTTCGAGAGGTATATCGGGTAAGATCGAGGCGGTTCGGTTCGCACGGGAAAATCATGTTCCTTTCCTCGGTATTTGCCTTGGAATGCAGTGTGCCGTAATTGAATATGCCCGTCACGTAATCGGTTTTGAAGATGCTCACACTACTGAGATATCAGAGGACTGCAAGTATCCGGTGATCAGTATGATGGATGAGCAAAAGAATATTGAGGACAAAGGCGGAACGATGCGTCTGGGTGCGTATACGTGTCAGTTGAAACCGGGTTCGAAAGTGGCTGTAGCCTATAACACTGACAAAATATCTGAACGTCATCGCCACCGCTATGAATTTAATAATAAATACTTAGATGATTTTGAAAGGGCAGGAATGATACCAACAGGAAAAAATCCGGAAACCGGCCTGGTTGAAGTTGTTGAAGTTGACGCTCATCCTTGGTTTGTAGGTGCTCAATTCCATCCGGAATATAAGAGTACGGTGGCCAATCCTCATCCCCTCTTTGTTGCGTTCATTGACGCCGCCATCAAAAACAAAAAATAAGAAATGGATAGAAATTCAATCATTGGACTTGTACTTATTGGACTGATTTTATCAGTCTATGCTATTATGAATCAGCCTACTGAGGCCGAAATTAAGAAGCAAGAAAAAGAGCTGGAGCTCCAGCAAAAGAATGAAGCAGCAGCTAAAAAGCAAGCAGGAAAGAAAGAGCAACGTGTTTCTGACTCGGGCGTTAAAAACAATGTTTCTCCGTGGATAAAGAAGGAAGAATCGTTTGTGAAGCTTGAAAATGATAAGATGATACTTCACCTTTCGACCAAGGGAGGTAAGGTGGCCTCGGTTCAATTAAAGGAATTTGAAACCTATGCAGACTTTGCCAACAAAAGGAAAAAGAAAGAAACCTCGAAGGCTATCAAGCCAATGCTATTATTTTCCAATGGAGATGCTTTGAACCAGTTGCGTTTTCCTATGAACGGAAAACAATTGGCGACCGGAACTATGGACTTTGAAGTGATCTCGAAAACCAATCATTCAGCGCGTCTTCAAACCAAATTAAAGAATGGAGAAATCATCACTTTTGATTATGACTTGAAAAAGGGTGCTTACGACTTGGATTACACCATTAAAATGGAAGATTTTGAGGGTAAGGTAGCTCCACAGAATGTGCGTTTTGGGTGGGAAACGGCATTTCGAAGAACTGAGCGACTGTTTTCTGAGCAACGCAGAGTTTCCACAGTCTGCTTTAATCAGGAAAAAGAAGGGCTTGATTACCTGTCGGAAATGGGTAATGATGATGCCGAAGCGGAGGATAATATCAGTTGGATCGCATTCAAGCAAAGCTACTTCTCTTCTATTATCCGTCCGGACAGAGCGTTTGAAAAAAAGGGAACTAAGTTTATTGTCAGAGAATACAAAGATGGACATGAACGCCAATGGACACATTTGAAAGGCTTCAAAGCGGATGCTTCTCTTGGATTCACTTCTGCGGACAATATGACTATGCACATGAACTGGTTTTTTGGTCCGAACGATTACGAAGTACTCAAATCGTACGATCAAGGATATGACGATATTTTAAATTTCGGTTGGGGCTTGTTTCGCTGGATCAACCTATATGCAGTTCAACCGCTATTTAACTTCTTAACAAATACGGGAATGGGCATTGGCGTTGCCATCCTGATGTTGACACTTATATTGAAGTTTATTTTGATGCCGATTCAATGGAAAATGTATGTTTCGTCTGCAAAAATGCGTATTCTGAAACCAGAGATTGATGAATTGAATGCAAAATATCCTAACCAGGAAGATGCAATGAAAAAGCAGATGGAAATGATGACACTTTATCGTGAATCCGGTGCCAGTCCATTGTCAGGTTGTATTCCTATGCTTATACAAATGCCGATTCTGTTGGCTGTATTCCGTTTCTTCCCTTCCGCATTTGAATTGCGTCAAAAGTCATTCTTGTGGGCAGAAGACCTTTCCTCTTATGATTCGATTTGGGACTTCGGTGTGAATATTTGGTTGTATGGGGATCACGTCAGTTTATTTACCTTGTTGATGTCAGCAACTACCTTGATCTATACCTATCTGAACAGTGGTAATGTGCAACAGCCACAACAACCGGGAATGCCAAATATGAAGGTACTGATGTACCTTTTCCCGATAATGATGATTTTCTTCTTTAACAATTACTCAGCCGGTTTAAGTTATTACTATTTCATCTCTACGCTAATATCTATTCTTATTATGTTGATTATCAAGCAATTTTTCGTTGATGAAGAGAAGTTAAAGGCAAAAATGACTGAGAAAAAGGCGGCAGCGGCAGCCAATCCAAAGGTGAAAAAGAAGTCAAAGTTTCAGGAGCGCTTAGAGCAAATGCAGAAATTGCAACAAGAGCAAATGAAGAATAGAAAGAAATAAAATAAGTAAAAGTCCCGGGAATACGGGATTTTTTATTTTATATACTCGGTTTGTTTTAACAGGATTTTAAACGCGAGGAGCAACGAAGGTAATCCTACGAAGCAGATCCCTGTTAATCTTTACGATCAATCTTTTCAAAGGATGTCACAATTCCTTTGATCAATGCCGAACTGAATCCGCTGTGCTCCATTTCATTCAAGCCGACAATCGTACATCCTTTCGGAGTAGTGACACGGTCAATTTCCTGTTCGGGATGAGTGCCATTCTGAATGATTAGTTCAGCCGCACCTTTCACGGTCTGACTAACGATCTTCGAAGCTGTTTTTACATCGAATCCCACTTGAACCCCACCCTGAATCATGGCACGCATAAAACGTAATACATAAGCTATACCGCAAGCTCCAAGGATGGTGGCTGACTCCATCAAGTTCTCGTCAATGAGTACGGTTTCACCTAAGCCTTCAAACAATTCTGTGATTTGCTCTTTTCGTTTCAAGTGGTCACGACCAACAGAGAGCGCTGTAATCGATTCATTAACGGACGATGCAGTGTTAGGCATGGCACGGAACAAATCTATTTCTTTCCCGATGGCGTCTTTCATTTCTTGGGTAGTTATACCCGTTGCAACTGAAACCACGGTATGACGCAACGAGTCGAAATCCTGCTTGAACTCTTCCAAAAAAGGGATGACATTGTACGGTTTTAAGGCGATTACAATAATATCACAACTCTTCAGTAACTCCTTGTTTGAGTCCGTAAATTTGGTATTCGGAGATGACATCGGAAGTGAACTCAGATCGCGCTTTGAAGCTACAATCTCAATGCTACTGTCGTTTGCACGAATTCCATTTAAAAGAGACATTCCAAGATTACCACATCCAACTATACCGATTGACATTTCCACAAATTTTACCACGAAGTTAATACTATGATTGCACTTCATTGTTCGGAATATAACTTTTCTTTGTAAATTGGTAAAGGCCTATAATCGTTAGACAGATGAAAAAAATTATTCTTTTTTTCTTTTTACTTGTTATTTCCGCTGGATTACGTGCTCACCCCTCTTTCTTCGGGTTTGCAGAACTGGAATATAATGAAATGCACGGACAATTTGAAGCAACTATTTCAGTCACTTCACATGATTTTGAGCAATACCTTCAAAAAAAACAGATCATTAAAGGTGAACTTAGTAAGGCATTAAAAGATTCTTCCATTCTTGAATTCATTTCTAATGAACTCAACAGTCATTTTTTCGTTGATTTGGATCCTTTTGGACAAAATTCAACCATGGATGGTGTGGAATTTATTCGATTTGCGCTTGACGGGTATGAGGAAGAGCGAACCGGAACGATTCGGTTTTATTTGCATGCCCCTCTGAATCACTCTGTTTCCGGCACATTTGGCATTACCTTTAATCTGCTAATGGACGAGTTTCCTGAACAACAAAATAAATTAACGTTCAAATTCAGAGAAAAAAAGACCACTTTTGTTTTCCTTCAAACGAATCAAAAACAAATTATAGATTCACGTTAATAATATGAAACTATTTCTTTTCTGCGGACTTTTTGCGTCCCCTTTTGTCCTTACATCACAATCAAAATTTGCCCAACTCGATCAGGAACTGCCAACGCCAAACGAATACCGGTCAGCCACCGGAGCGCCGGGACATCATTATTACCAGCAAAAGGCAGATTACAAAATGTCGATTCGTATAGATGATGAAACACAGAAACTCATTGGTGATGAAACAATTACCTATTCGAATAATTCACCTGATAAACTAGAATACCTATGGCTTCAGTTGGATCAGAACCTTTTCGCGCAGAACTCCGACACCAAATTGATCGAGGTCGAAAAAATGGAAGATTTTAAATCTATCGGAGATGTCAGAAGGAAATTTGTGGACTACGACGGTGGTTTTAAAGTGGAATCGGTAATGGCAGTTTCGGGACAAAAAATGCGCTATGCCATAAACAAAACGATGTTACGCATCGATCTTGACAAACCTCTTCAACCCGGATCAAGTATTTCATTTAAAGTTAAATGGTGGTACAACATCAACGATCGTATGGTTGTTTCAAGCAGGTCCGGATATGAATATTTTGAAAAGGATAAGAACTACCTCTACACTATGGCTCAGTTTTTCCCCAGAATGTGCGTTTATGATGATGTAGAAGGCTGGCAGAACAAGCAGTTCCTCGGTCGGGGTGAATTTGCCCTGCCTTTTGGAGATTACGAAGTATCCATTTCCGTGCCCTCAGATCATATCGTGGCTGCAACAGGGGTACTGCAGAATGCTGGTGCTGTGCTTACATCGGAACAAAAGAAGCGTCTCGATCAAGCTCGATCGGCATCCTCCCCTATTTTCATTGTAACCCAAAGCGAGGCTGAAAAAAGAGAGCAAAACAAAGTAAAAACCTACACCACATGGAATTTTAAAGCTCAGAATGTCAGGGACTTCGCCTTCGCATCTTCCCGTAAATTTATTTGGGATGCCCAATCTGTAGATATCAACGGCAAAAAAGTGTTGGCTATGTCGTACTATCCGAAGGAAGGCAACTCGCTTTGGGAGCGCTATTCAACCAAATTAGTAGCCCATACCATAAAGACCTATTCGAAATACACCGTCGATTACCCCTACCCTGTTGCTATTTCTGTTCATGCGAAATCCATAGGTATGGAATATCCGATGATCAGTTTCAATGGTGGCAGACCTGAAGAGGACGGCACCTATTCTGAAGCCACAAAATATGGCATGTGGGGTGTAATTATTCATGAAGTTGGTCATAATTTCTTCCCAATGATCATTAATTCAGATGAACGACAGTGGACTTGGATGGATGAGGGATTAAATACATTTGTGCAATACCTTACCGAGCAGGAATGGGAACGAAATTATCCATCACGTCGTGGTCCGGCCTACCTCATTGCGGATTATATGCGTGGGGACAAGAAATTCATCACACCTATCATGACGAATTCAGAATCGATCTTACAATTTGGAAATAATGCGTACGGTAAACCCGCTACAGCACTGAACATTTTGCGCGAAACGATTATGGGTCGCGAGCTTTTTGATTATGCGTTTAAAATGTATTGCGAGCGCTGGAAGTTTAAGCATCCCACACCAGCAGATTTCTTCCGAACGATGGAAGATGCCTCCGCCGTTGATTTGGATTGGTTCTGGCGTGGTTGGTTCTATGGTACGGATCCTGTCGACATTGCATTAGAAGAGGTTAAATGGTTTCAGCTCAACACAATGGATCCGAACCTTGAAAAACCGCTGGCTGAGAATGTAAAACGTTCGAAAGATAAATTCATTGGCGACACTCGAAACAAGGAAAGCATTATCCAAACCATAAATGAGGCAGATCCGGAAATCGATGATTTCTATGCGAAGAGAAATATTTACAAACCAGATGCGCTGGATGTGATGGAGTATCAAGAATTTCAGAAAACATTGAGTGCGGAAGACAAGAAATTACTTGCTGAAAATAAACAGTTTTATGAATTAACCTTCACAAATGTTGGTGGCTTGGTGATGCCTTTAATTATAGAAGTTACCTATGAAGACAACTCGAGTGAGGTCATTCGCATACCGGCAGAGATTTGGTGTCAAAACGATGAAAAAGTATCGAAAGTGTTGATTTTAAATAAAGAAGCCATTTCATTTCGACTCGATCCATTTCTGGAAACAGCCGATACCGATCTCGATAACAACAGTTGGCCAAAGCGTGTACAACCTACACGTTATGAAATGTTTAAGAAATCTCAAGGGACTGAAAACCCAATGCAGCGTCAGAAAAGATTGGAATCGTTGCCGTCAAAGTGATTTTTTGAGTTCGTAGAAATTCCCCCCCCCTTCGGAGTGCCACATTGAGCCTGTTGAAATGGAGAATTAGAGGAGAGGTCTTTCTCAACACTTACGCCCCCTCCCCTACTAAATCCGATTTTTTTTGTATATTCAAGTATCAAAAAACCTGATCTATGAAGCAATTAATCGTTATGCGTTCCGAAGGAACGAATCAATTATATGTGAAGCACGCATTTGACCGAGAACTGTATCAAAAACTCAAGTCTTTACCCCAAATAGAATGGAATCCCAAAAGGAATTTGTGGCAATTACCCGATGAGCCAAATAATATAAACATGTTATTATCCGAATTTAGAGGTATTGCTTGGGTGAATTTGGAATCGGTAAAGAGAGCCAATGGCGATGAGCGGGTACATATAATCAGAAACGCCGGAGAAATTGTTTCCAAGAAAGTAACTACGGAAATATCGACATTAGGCGAAGAAACAAAAAAACAGTTGCTTCTTTTTGAATCTTACTTAAAATCTAAGCGTTACAGTTCCAGCACGATTAAAACCTATAGCGATTCATTGCGCACCTTTTTCAGATTTCAAGGAGATACACCCATAGATCAATTGAGTGTAGAGGACGTGATTCGATTTAACACTAACTACATTTTGAAAAATGACCTATCAGCAAGCTTTCAGAACCAGGTGATCAATGCGATTAAGCTCTTTTACCGCAATCGATTCAACCGTTCTATGGAACTTGAACACCTTCACCGTCCGCGTCGGGAGAAACGATTGCCCAATGTTTTGAGTAAAGAGGAAGTGAAAGCCATTTTGGAGACTCCGGTAAATTTAAAGCACCGCGCCATGCTCAGTTTGATTTATGCGTGTGGATTACGCAGAAGCGAATTATTGAACCTCACCCTAAAAGATATCCATTCAGAACGAAACCTTCTGCTCATTCGACAGTCAAAAGGAAAAAAGGATCGGGTGGTTCCATTAAGTAAAAAATTGATCGCTATGCTTCGTGAATATTACAAGTCATATAAACCAAAGCATTGGTTATTTGAAGGACAAAATGCAGGAGAGAAATATGGTGAGCGAAGTATTCAACTGGTATTGAATCAAGCATTGGAGAAAGCATCTGTAAAAAAGCCTGCCACCCTGCACTGGCTAAGACACAGTTATGCTACTCACCTATTAGAAAATGGTACTGATCTCAGGTACATCCAGGAACTACTCGGACACAATTCCTCCAAGACGACGGAGATCTATACACACGTGAGTACGAGGAATATACAACAGATCAAAAGTCCGTTTGATGAATTGTAAATTATGCTATTTTTGAGATACTTATGCGAAACAAAACTTCCCCTATTCACCGAATTTGGTTGTATAAGCGAAGTTTTATAGCGCGTATAAGCTAGTTGAACTAAACCGATTTTATCCAAATCGGTAATTCTCGGAGGTAATTTTAGGGTAATAAAAATCCTTAAAAATTATCTTATGAAAAGAGAGATGTCTACGGACGTTAAAAAGCTCATGTTCGAGTTAGAGTATCGCAATTACAGTGCGAATACAGTTTCAAATTATTGTGAATGCATGCTGGTTTTAGAAAACCGAGTAAGTAAGCCGCTTCATCAGATTACGATAGAAGAATTAAAATCTTTTTTACATTATCAACTGATGGTGCAAAATAGATCTACTTCCTACATTAACCAGTGTATAAGTGCGTTTAAGATTTTCACCCAAGACGTTCTCAAAAAAGAGTGGGATGGAATTAAAATCAAACGACCGCGTAGAGAGAAAAAGCTACCAACCGTACTTTCTGTAAGTGAAGTAGAAGCTATGATTACAAACACGAAAAACCTAAAACATAGAGCCATGCTGATGCTCATGTATTCTGCCGGTTTACGTAGAATGGAGCTCTTGCAAATGAAACCAAACGCCATAGACTCTGAGCGAATGGTCGTTAATATCAAGCAAGGAAAAGGGCGCAAAGACCGACAGTCCATTTTGGCACCAAAGACCTTGGAAATCCTTCGGCTATATTATCAAATGGAACGACCTAAAACGTATCTGTTTGAACCACAAGGGAATCCCGGAAATACCATTTCTGACAGAACATTGGATAAAATTGTAAAACAAAGTGCAACACGAGCGGGAATAAAAAAAGACATTGCCTCACATGCTTTACGGCATTCTTTTGCCACTCATTTACTGGAATCTGGGGTGAATCTTCGTCTCATTCAAGAGTTCTTGGGGCACACTTCGCTTCGGACCACTTCTGTTTACTTGCATCTGACCAATGTCAATCCCAAAAATGTGGTGTCACCGCTCCAAGCGATGAGGGTGTAAGGTCATGCAAAACAAACGTTCTTCTGTCGAGTTGGCAAGTATCTTTGCTGACCGAGCAGAGCATTTTTTAGCTTCTAACCGATACGCATTGATACAGAAAAATGCGTTCAATGACATTCTACAATGCAGAACCGCTGCGCTGGGTGGCCACCTTCAAGGATGTGATAGTTGTTCCAATAAACAACAAGCATACAACTCTTGCAGAAACAGGCATTGCCCTAAATGTCAGTTCGTCAAAAAAGCAAAATGGGTGGATAAGCTTTCCGGAAACCTTCCTCCGGTAAAGTACTTTCATCTTGTATTTACCATTCCTGAATGTTTAAACAACTTGTTTTACATCAATCAAAAACAAGCCTATCATTTACTCTTTCAAGCAGCAGGAAAAGCACTGACCCAATGCGCTAAAAACACCAATTATCTGGGAGCAAATCCGGGAGCAGTTGCTATTTTACATACGTGGGGACAAACACTCGTGTATCATCCTCATGTCCACATGATTGTTCCTGCAGGCGGATTATCGGAGGATCAAACAGAATGGATACCGTCCAATAAGAAGTTCTTTTTACCGGTTAAAATCCTCAGTGCTGTTTTTCGTGGTATTCTTTGTCGATCCTTAGAAAAAGCCATAGAAAACAAGA
>JBIKYP010000119.1:0-5092 GCA_044355195.1 Crocinitomicaceae bacterium
GAAGTATCTTTCCATTCATCCAACGATTACCATTTAGGGCGAAACCGGCAATAAACTCCGCCATTTGATCAGCGTTTAAAGGAGCTTTGTAGCCCGGGAAAGCGGCTTCCAACATTTCGGTTTGCGCTGCACCTAGACATAAACAATTCATTTTTATAGATGTTTCCTTATATTCCTCTGCAAAAAGTTCGGTAAATGAGCATAATGCTGCTTTGGATGTTGAATAGGCTGCTAATCCTGCAAATTTCATCGATCCTTGAAACCCTCCCATCGAACTAATGTTCACAATGTGAGAACCCGCTGAATTTAAATAAGGAATGGCAGATTGAACTGTTTCCATGACACCAATTACATTTACTTGATAGGAGATAAGAATATCATCGTGACTTAATCGTTCAAAGGGTTGTTTGATCAATAGTCCGGCATTGTTAATCAGTATATCAATAGGTCCATAACTAGAAAAAAGTATATCTGCTTGATGATTAACGTTTTCTGACAGATCAAATGGAGCAGTTTTTACTCGTTCCAATTTTCCGAATAGTCGAACTAATTCTTTCTCATTTCTGGAAAGAGCCAATATTTCGGTAGATGAATTTTGATGTAAAATTTTAACCATCGCGGCTCCTATTCCTCGACTTGCCCCAACGACAACTATTCTAATCTTATTCATCGTAACTGAATATTAGCTCTTCACTTGTGGGATGTGCCTGGCATGTAAGGATATAGCCTTGAGCCACTTCCTCGTCTGTCAGCGCATAATTTACCTTCATCACTGCACTGCCTTTAAGTATTTTTGCCCGACACGAACAACAAACCCCTCCTATACATGAATAAGGAGCATCGATACCAGCTTTATCTGCCGCCTCAAGCAATGTAGAACCGCCGGATTCGAGATCAAAGGAAACTTTTTCTCCATCCAAAATAACTTCTACGTGACTAATTCCGGAAAACGAAGCGACAGTTTGTTTGGACGTACTTTCCATCTCAACAGGAGGGGTAAATAATTCATAATGAATCTTATCGCTTCGAACACCAAAGAACTCAAGTGTTGATTTAATATCAACGATCATGCCTTCTGGACCAGTGAAGTTTTCTTTATCTAATCTGCCTGAACGAAAGCCTTTTTTTGTTTCACCGCTAAGGAAATAGGTGATAGAAAGATGAGTCAATGAGTCAATTTCATTTTTAAACATGATATCGTACTCGTTTCTGTTTCCAAAGATTAAATGGGCCGACGTTTGTTCAGAATTTAATTTCTTAGCCATTGAAAGAATGGGCGTTATACCACTTCCTGCTGCAATGAGAACGACATTTTTGGCCTTTTCATCTAGAATGAAGCCTCCTCTCGGTTCAGAAACGATGACTAGGTCATCTTTTTGTAAAGATTCGTTCACCCACTTTGATACCGTTCCTTTATGTATCGATTTAACTCCAATAGATATGGGCTCATTTTCCCCACTGCAAATGGAATATGACCGGTGTTCTTCTTTACCGTTGATTGGCACTATAAGATCCAAATGTTGACCAGACTTAAAAGCATATAATTTCTCTAAAGTTTCCGGGATATCAAATGTAATCTTCACCGATTCATTGGTTAATCGCTCTATGTTCTTTACTCGCAATTTATGAAATCCTTTTCGAAGATGTTGCTTATCTTTTTTTTTACCAAATAATCCAAAGAGTGTCATAAATCTTATTTGTTTTTGTTATTCGTCAAATGAAACGACTAGTCTCTCGCTAGTAGGGTGTGCCTGACAGGTTAAAATATATCCTGCTTCTACTTCGTCTTTTTCTAATCCATAATTCACATCCATGCACGCTGTACCCCCCAGAACTTTGGCTTTGCAAGTACAACATACTCCTCCTTTACAGGCAAAGGGGAGATCTGCTCCTGCCTTTTGTGCAGCATCCAAGATGTTTTCTCCAAGTGAATTTAACGCCAGATCAAGCTGAACCCCATCTAAAATGATTGATACTTCAGAGAAAACAGCTACGTCTGTTAGGTTAGATTTTTTTGGTCTATCTTTTCCTCCCGGTGAGGTGAAAAGCTCAAAATGAACACGTTCTTCAGGTACACCATTAGAAACCATACTTTCCTTTACGTCTAGGATCATCACTTCTGGACCACAAATATAGACGGCATCAATATCCTCATTGTTGAGAAAAGCTTTTAAAAGTTGATCTGTTTTTGTTCTGTCTATCCTTCCTTTCTGAATTTCAGTCCCTAAGCTTTCCCGAGAAAATATATGAACTATACGCAGGCGTTCCATGTATCTATTTTTCAATGCCTCCAATTCTTCTCGAAAGATGATGCTCTTAAAATTCTTGTTGCCGTAGAACAAAATGACAGAAGAATCCGGTTCTTCTTTTAATGCAGTTTTTGCTATTGAAAGAACAGGCGTAATACCACTTCCTGAAGCGAATAGCACGTAATTCCTTGCATTTTCAACTTTAGGCTTGATCACGAAGTTACCCATTGGAGTCATTACGTCAACCTGATCGCCGGATTTTAAACGATCGTTTGCGAAGGAAGAAAATAGTCCGTCATTTACTTTTTTAACGGCAATACGCCATTCTTTTTCATATGGTGAGGAGCAAAGTGAATATGAACGCCTGACCTCCTCTCCGTCAATCTTCGTGCGAAGTGTAAGGTATTGCCCCGAAAGAAAGTTGTAATTCGAATGAAGATGTGGGGGAATATCAAAAACAATGGAAACAGTATCCTCCGTTTCTCGCTTTACTTCTCGAATGTTTAAAGCATGGAACTTTGGGGTCATTGCATTCAAATTTGAGGTAAAAGTAGCTATAAGTTGCCGAAGAAAAAACTAACAACATGATTCCTGTTTGGCATAGGTTACGGTTTAGCTATGAAAGGATATGGCTGGTTGAAAATGATTGAATAGGGTTCCTTTAGCGGCTACTTTTAGTAATTCGTTTATGTTCAAGTTAAAGCACAATGAAAAATGAATATTCCCTTTTGTTCAAAGTTTCGTTAATAACGGGTATTATGTTAATTCTAACGCTTGGAATATTAATTTCCTGTGATAGGCGATTCATCTGATTCTAATTGTACTTTTCATGTTGGAATTCAACAGCGTCCTAAACGTTTATAAAATAAGGTGGGGATATTTAGTATCTCAAACATCTAAGAGTTGAGGAACCGATTAAAATCAATAATTTTAATCGGCTTAAATTTATTTAGCACTCTATTGATTGGAATTCGATTCATATCCTAACTTTGTTTAGTCATCATGTCTTTATCATTAAAAGTTCAAAATAGACATTTAAAACAACCATTTTCTTTAACATATGTTTTTAGGGTAATCGAAACATTATTCCGTAAATTTGTGATAGTACCTCAACTTTAATATGAAAGACCTCAATCAAAATCTGTTGAAACAAAGATTTCAGGAAAAAATCGATAAGGACATAAAAATCGAGCCTAATGACTGGATGCCTGAGGAGTATAGACAAACATTAATTCGTCAAATTTCTCAACACGCGCACTCTGAAATAGTCGGAATGCTGCCTGAGGGTAATTGGATTACAAGAGCACCGAATCTGAGAAGAAAGGCTGTGCTGTTGGCTAAGGTCCAAGATGAGGCCGGTCATGGGCTATATCTTTACAGTGCAACTGAAACTTTGGGTGCCGATCGTGAAGAAACGATTGACGATCTCCATTCAGGAAAGGCAAAATATTCCTCCATATTTAACTATCCCACACTCACATGGGCAGATATGGGAGCCATCGGTTGGTTAGTTGATGGCGCAGCTATTATGAATCAGGTACCTTTATGTCGTTGTTCGTATGGACCTTACGCAAGAGCCATGGTAAGAATTTGTAAAGAAGAATCTTTCCATCAGCGTCAGGGTTTTGAGATTATGAGTACTCTTGCGAAAGGAACTCCTGAGCAAAAAGCTATGGCTCAGGATGCCTTAAATCGTTTTTGGTGGCCTGCTTTAATGATGTTCGGACCAAATGATACGGATTCAAAACATACAGAGCAATCTATTCGTTGGAAAATTAAGCGTCATACCAACGATGAATTGCGTCAGCAGTTCGTCGATGTGACTGTGCCACAGGCAGAAATGATCGGCTTGACGATTCCGGATAATGATTTGAAATATAATGAGTCAACCGAACATTACGATTACGGTAAGATTAATTGGGATGAATTTCGGGAAGTAGTTAAAGGAAATGGTCCGTGTAATAAGGACCGGCTCGACACCAGAAGGAAGGCTAAGGAGGAGGGTGCTTGGGTGCTGGAAGCTGCAAATGCTTATGCTGAAAAACGTGCGAAATCTAAAAGAACCTGAAATAATATCGAGTGATGAGTAGACATGACTGGCCTCTTTGGGAGGTTTTTATTAGAAGTAAAGCGGGTTTGAATCATAAACATGTAGGCAGTTTAAGGGCTGCCGATGCAGCCATGGCTGTTGAAAATGCACGGGATGTATATACTAGACGTTCTGAAGGAATTAGCATTTGGGTTGTCGCTTCAAAAGATATTTATGCGTCTGATCCTTCCGAGTCAGATGCATTTTTTGAACCAGCGGATTCAAAAGTTTACCGTCATCCTACGTTCTATGATGTTCCTGATGGAATCTCTCATATGTAATGGTCATGAACGCACTTTTTGAATATGTTTTAAAACTGGGTGACGATAGCCTTATACTTGGGCATCGTCTGTCGGAGTGGTGCGGTCACGGACCAATTCTTGAAGAGGATATTGCCATGACGAATATCGCGCTCGATCTTGTTGGTCAGGCAACTACACTGCTAAATTATGCGGGTGTGCTTGAAGAAAAAGGCAGGGATGCGGACATACTTGCTTTTTTGCGTTTCGATCGCGAGTATCGTAATTTATTGTTGGTAGAACAGCCTAATGGTGATTTTGGAATGACTATGATGCGTCAATTCTTATTTGATGCGTATCGCTTGCCTTTGTTTGATAGACTTGAGAAAAGTACTGATTTATCCTTGGCTGGAATTGCAGAGAAATCCTTAAAAGAAACGAAATACCATTTAAAACATTCTTCGGAATGGATTATTCGGTTGGGTGATGGAACTGAAGAATCCAATCGTCGGATT